>JAVWHX010000003.1:0-35318 GCA_036639875.1 Coprobacillus sp. | reverse complement strand
AAATCAAAATTACAATTGAAATCAATATCTAATAGATTAATATTAGCCAAGTACATAGTTGTATAACTTGTTTGGTTTTTATCAATTTCAATATCAAATTCTTTATTTAAAGCCATAATAATTTCTGTAGCTTTACTATAATATTCATGTTCTTTTAAATGATCAATTTGACTTTCGCTTGTAGGAATATATGTTCCATTCAATTCTCTAGCAACACATAAAGATAAATGAATAACTAAATTATCTATAGAAGTTTGAGAGATTTCAATATGATTTTTTTGAATGAAATCTTTAACGATTTTTTCAATAATGTGTTTTCTCTTGTCAAATTGACTGTCTAATTCTATCACCATAATTTTCTCGCCCCTTCGTTGACCCTATAATATATTATTTGTCATAAAATGTCTATAGCAATTTCTTATTTTTTGTCGAATGTGACTGCAATATTAACATATTCACACTCAGTTAAAAATCTAAATGGGAATCCCCAAGAACCATAACCACTAGAAACAATCAATGAATAGTTATCATTTTGTAATAAACCATAAGTATTATCATACAATGGTTTTGTTGCAAGTGTTATTGGGAAGAATTGTCCTCCATGAGTATGCCCAGAAACTTGTAAGTCTGCAATATCTTCAGCTTCTAAATATCTTATTGGATTATGATCTAAAACAAATGTAGGTAAACTTGTATCCATACCTTTACATATATCTTCAATAGATATATTATTCTGAGATCTAACATCATCTCTCCCTACTATATTAAATAAACCATCAATACATTCATACTTTTGATTTAAATAAGTTATATTATTCTTTTTATATAAATTTTCATCTAAGAAATTTGCATAATGTTCATGATTTCCAGCCACAGCATACATTCCATATGTTGTTTTTATTTGAGAAAATATTTCTAAAGCATCTTCTATCATTGAATAAGGTGTGGACTCATCAAAGATATCACCACAAAAGAAAACCAAATCATAATCTTGTTTATTAAATGACTCAACAAGATTATTTAAATCATATAAGTAAGTCCCTGTAGATAAATGAATATCACTAACCATACCAATCTTTAATTCTTTTAAAGAACTCTCCTTATTAACAGTGATTTCATAATCTTTGATGGTTTTATGAAAATGACTATAAAAACCAAAACAAGTAAAGATCATTGATCCAATAAACATATAAACAAGTGCTTTTGAATAAAATGTTTTATGAGTGAAACGAATAAAGAGTTTATATAAGAAACAAAGCATTGCACTTATAAAAACAGTAATGATATAAACTTGAATAATGAGTGTTAAAATAAAAAAGAATGAAGAGTATGGTTGGTTCATCATTTTTAATAACATGACAATTATAGAAAGAGTAGATAAGCCAATAAGAATATATTTATATTGTTTAGGAAACTTTTTAAAAATATAAAGGAAATATAAAAAAGGTGATATAATAAGAATAAGAAAGAAAACAAAAATAAACATGTTCATAAAATAACCTCCATTTCATTGAAACAGTATAGCATAAAAAATCGAAATTTGTTTGCAAATATCGAAAAAAATATTATTGCTTTCAGATATACATTGTGGTAGTATTAGGACAAGAAATAGAGGCGCATGAGTTAAGAATTCTTTTATAGTGGGTGCAACCAAAAAGAAGGAGGGGCAAATGCCGAAGGTATAGTTGTTTGCATATAACTATGTCCTGGGGGTATAGAGAATATCTATGCCACTGTCACTTTATGATCGTAAAGTGGGGTGCTATTGCATATGAACTTTCAATTGCAATGGTCTCATTGCAATTTTTTTATAGAAAGAAGGCGATGTTGATGGGAAAATCAGCAATTACTAAGATTGAATGCAATGATCAAATTATTCAAGTGAAGTTATTAAATGTGGAAAAGAATTCTTTATTTATTGGAAATATTTTTAAGGATATTTCTATGTGTGGAGTTAATATTGATATGATTTCTCAAGTTATGTTAGAGGAAGAAATGAGAATTGATTTTACATGTGATTTAAAAGATCAAAAGAAATTAAATGAAGCACTAGAAAAAGTAAAAGAAAAACATCAAAGAATTATGATTTATGAAAATAGAAATGTTGCAAAAGTTAATGTTGAAGGAAAACAAATGAAAGATGAAATTGGTGTTGCAGCTGATATATTTGAAATATTAGGGAAACAACAAATTCCTTTATTACAAGTGACAACTTCTGAGATATCTATATCTTATGTTATTCCTAAAGAATTTATGGATAAGGCAGTTAATGAAATAAAGAAAGAATATTTATTATAGGTCATAGATATGTTTAATATATTTAAGAAGAAAGAAAAGGTTGTTGTTGAAAAACCTGTTCAAATAAAAATAGAAGATTGTGTTGATATGAGTCAAACACCAGAACAATACCATAAGTATAAAGATGAAATTGTTTTACCATTAGTAGAAGTATTGAGAAAAATATGTGTTTTAGAAGAAAACTGTATGAAACAAAATGAAATATTAGATGCTAATAAGAAAAAACAAGGTTTACCTGAATCGCAAGTTGCTGATGGATGGGTAGAAATGATGAATCAGTATAAAGTAGATTATGGAAAAGTGGTAGAACCAATATGCACAGAAAAATTATTAAAAAGAGGATATGCTGGATCGTATGGTCAGCCTGCTCAATATGCATATATAAATACTGGATGTGAGATGTATTTTATTATGAAAAGTTCTAAAAAAGCAATAGTAGAAACACATTTCCCTCATGGAATAAAAATGAAACATCAATTTGTTTTTAGGAATGTTGATGGTCAATGGTTGATTGATGAAAAGAAATATGGTTTTGATACAGATTGGCATGTTGCAGGAATTTAATAATATAAAGGAGAAAAAAGATGGAATCAATTTTTGAAGGTAGTGCAGTTGCATTGGTATTACCAATGCATACTGATGGAAGTATAGATTATGAAGGGTTTAAAAGACAAGTTCAAAGGATGATTGATGGTGGAGTTGCAGCTTTGCTTGTAAATGGAACAACTGGAGAAACTGCCACTATAACAATTGAAGAAGAATTTGAATTAACAAGAATAACAATGGATATGGCTAAGGGAACAGGAATAAAGGTTATTGCTGGAGCTGGTTCTAATGATACAATGACAGCTTTAAAGAAAGCTGAATTTGCTAAGGAAGTTGGAGCAGATGCTATCTTAGTTGTAACACCATATTATAATAAAACAAGCCAAAGAGGATTAATTGAACACTTTACTTATATTGCAGATAGAGTTGAAATCCCAATGATTATATATAATGTACCTGGACGTACTGGTATGAATATTAATGTTGATACAGTAGTTGAATTAGCAGCTCATAAAAATATTGTTGCGATGAAAGATGCAACGGATAATATTGCTTATGCAATGGATGTTTTATCAAGAACAGCAAATATGGATTTTGATATGTATAGTGGTTGTGATGATAATATTTTACCTTTTATTGCAGCAGGTGGTAAAGGTGTGATTTCGGTTTTATCAAATGTTTATCCAAGAGAAACTGAAATGCTTGCACAAGCAGTTTTAAAAGGAAATCTTTCACTTGCAAGAGAAATGGCATATGATTTGAATGATTTATGTAAATATTTATTTATTGATGTAAATCCAATTATGCCTAAAGCTGCATTAAATAAAATGGGAATATGTTCTGAGATGGTAAGAAGACCTCTTATTCCTACAACTGAATCAAACAAGAAATTATTATTTGATGCTATGGAAGCATTTGAGAAAAAAGGTTATTAGTATGAATATATTAGTATATGGATATGGCTTAATGGGTAAGAAGGTTGCTCAAGCAGTTAGAGGTCATGATAAGATGGATTTAATTGGAGTTGTTTCTCCAATATTTGATACTGAAATTGATGAAAAGATGTTTAGTCAATTAGATGAATGTCAAGAAAAGATAGATGTGATTATTGATTTTTCTCATCCTAACAATTTAGATGATTTATTAAAATATGCAATTAAGAATCATTGTGGATTGGTTATTGCAACAACTGGATATAATCAACAACAATTATTACGTATTGAAGAAGCTTCTTCTCAAATTCCTATTTTTCAATCATATAATACTTCTTTTGGAGTTTCTATGTTAATGAAGATAGTGAGAGAAGTTTCTAAAGAGTTTTATGAACAAGGATATGATATTGAGATTATGGAAAAACATCATAATCAAAAGATTGATGCTCCTAGTGGTACAGCAAAACTTTTATATGATGTTATTGAGGGAGAAATTAATGATGTAAAACCTGTTTATGATCGAAGTGAAGTTCATCATAAAAGGGAAAAAAATGAAGTTGGTATACAATCAGTAAGAGCGGGAACTATCTTTGGAGAGCATACAGTTATGTTTGCTGGACATGATGAAGTGATTGAAGTGAGTCATATGGCCTTGTCTAAGGAAGTCTTTGTACAAGGGGCTTTGTCGGCTGCACTCGCAATTCTTGATAAAGATCATGGATTGTATTCACTTAAAAATTTATATTAAAGGAGTATATAAATGGTATTACAGACGAAGTTTGCAGAAGTAAGAAATAAGACTTTATACATAGATGATGTTGATGCTATGGATTTAGCTAAACAATATGGAACACCTCTTTATGTTATGAGTGAAGGACATATACGTCATCAAATGAATGAATTAAAGGAAAAGTTTTTAGATAAATATGATAATGTTTTACCACTATTTGCATCTAAATCATTTAGTTGTATAGAAATATATAAACTAGCAACTGAATATGGCTTAGGTATTGATTGTGTAAGTGCTGGAGAAATATCAATCGCTTTACGTGCTGGTTTTGATCCTCATAAGATTTATTTCCATGGTAATAATAAATTACCTTCAGAAGTAGAATATGCAATTAAAAATGATATTAATCATTTTGTTATTGATAATTTCTATGAAATTGAATTAGTAGAAAAGATTGCAAGTCAGTATAATAAAACAATTTATGCAACTGTAAGAGTTGTGCCTGAGATTAAAGCAGGAGGACATGGTTTTATTCAGACTGGACATAAAGATACAAAGTTTGGATTTAGTGCAAGACATGGGATTTATTTAGATGCAATTCAAAAGATTGTAGATGCAAAATATCTTGAATTTGAAGGAATTCATTGTCATATTGGATCACAAGTTTTTGATTTATACGCATACATAAGTGCTATGCAACGTTTTGTTAAATTTGCATATGAAATTTATGATAAATTAGGAGTTATGGTTACGAAGATTAATGCTGGTGGAGGATATGGAATTGCATATACTTCAAAAGATGAACCATTAGATTTTGAAACAATCACGAGTGAAATTATGGATGTTATTCAAACTGGATATGCAAAACGTGGATGGGATATGCCAATGGTATTGATTGAACCAGGACGTTATGTTGTAGGAAATGCTGGAGTTACTCTTTATACAATTGGATCAATTAAAGAAATTCCTGGAGTTCGTACATATGTAAGTATTGATGGAGGAATGACTGATAATATTAGATCACCTCTATATGATGCAGAATATGAAGGATTGATTGTTAATAAAGCAGAAGAACCAAGAGATACAAAGGTTACAATTGCAGGAAAAATTTGTGAATCTGGAGATATCATGATTAAAGATATTGATATTGCAAAACCTGAGTCAGGGGATATATTTGCACAATTCTCTACTGGAGCATATCATTATTCAATGAGTTCAAATTATAATCAACTTACTAAACCAGCAGTTGTCTTTACTTATCAAGGAAAGTCTAAAGTCGTTATTAGAAGACAAACATTTGATGATTTAGTATATTATGATGAAGAAAGTTCTTATTAGAGCTTTCTTTTTTTAATGAATATTGACACCTCATAGATATGTGTGTTATTATACATACATAGTGTATGTATACGGAGGTGAGGAAGTTGGCAAGAAACAAGTATCCAGAAGAGACTGTCCAGAAAATATTAGATGCTTCATTAAAACTATTTGTGGAAAAGGGTTATGAACAAACAAGTGTATTAGATATTGTTAATTCTTTAGGAGGATTAACTCGAGGAGCCTTTTATCATCATTTTAAATCAAAGGAAGAAGTGTTTGATGCTTTGAGTGATAAGTTATTCTATGATAATAATCCATTTGAAGCTGCAAAAAGACAAACACATTTAACAGGATTAGAAAAATTAAAGTATATTCTTAAAAAGACTTCAACGGAAGAAAGTGATAGACGTGATTTATCAATATCAATCATTCAATTGTTAGATAGTCCAATATTTTTAAAGAAACTTATTATAGACACAAACAAGGATGTATTGGTTCCTCTTTGCCAAGAAATTATAGAGGAAGGAATGATTGATGGATCAATCCAAACAAATAACGCAAAATTCGCATCAGAATTATTTGTGATCTTTACTAATTTTTGGACAATTCCAACAATTTTTCCAATAGCAGATGAAGGAGAAGCATTAGAGAAGGTATATTATCTTAAAAATATACTAAACAATATGGGTATCCCTGTTATTGACGATGAATTACTTGCATTATATAAAAACACAAAATAATATTGCCTATAATGGCATTTTATTTTTAAACAAATACATACATGGTGTATGTATGGAAAAGGAGAAAATTATATGTTTAATTATTTTAAAAAGAATAAAGGGTTAAGTGTTTTGACTATTATTTTTAGTATTATAAGTTCTATATCTTTTGTATATGTAGCTGTATTGCTACAACGTATATTAGATGCTGCTATACAACAAGACATGGATTCCTTTACAAGAATATTAGGGATATCAGTTGTTTATTTTATAGTTATGGGATTTCTCGTATATGGGTTTACTTATTGTGAAAAGAAACTTATTTGTAAAATTCTTCAAAGGATAAGAAAAGATGTATTTGCTGGAATTATAGAACATAGTTATGAAGATTTTAATAAGTTGAATACTGGGGATTATTTGTCTTCATTAACAAATGATATAAAGTTAATTGAAGATAATTATTTTGTAGCATTAATGGATATTATTCAATATAGTATTATATTTATAACTTCACTTATTCTTATGATTCAATATGATATCATTGTGACAATATCTGTTCTTGTTTGTATAATGTTAATGTTTATTATTCCTAGTTTATTTGGAAAAGCATTAGAAAAAAGGCAAGAGAATTACTCAAATCAACTCTCTCAATTCACAAAGGTATTGAAAGATTTATTATCAGGATTTGAAGTTGTTCAAGCATATCAAATGAAAAAATATGTTAATGATAAATTTCATAGTAAGAATACAAATTTAGCGTCATCAAAACTCTCAGTAGATAGATTAATGGCATCTAATGAAGCTGTATCAACATTTCTTTCAGTCATGATTCAAATTGTTGTTCTATTTCTATCCGCATATTTTATCATTATTGGACGTATGAGTGTAGGGGTATTAATGGCAATGGTCCAAATGAGTGGAAATTTAGCTAATCCACTGTTAATGATATTTAGTAATCTTCCTAAGTTAAGTGGAGTTAAACCAATTATTGAAAAAGTAAATGAGTTCATAAATTATAAGAATGAAGATAACATAGAAAAATTGATTTCATTTGAAAAGAAGATAGTTGTAGAAAATTTAAAATTTTCTTATGATCATAAAACTGTTATTATTAATAACGTTTCCTTCTCGCTGGATAAAGGAAAAAAATATGCAATAGTAGGACCAAGTGGTAGTGGGAAAACAACATTAATCAAATTATTAACAGGTTATCATAAGGATTATCAAGGACATATTCAATACGATGATACAGTTATTGAAAATGGATATTATCAAGGTGTAACAAAACTATCAAGTATTATTCATCAAAATATCTATATGTTTAATGAAACAATTCTTGATAATATTTCTTTACATCAAAGTTATGATGATAATCAAATTAAACAGGCTATTGAAATAAGTGGAGTTGATCAATTCCTTGATAATACACCACAAGGTTTATTATCTTCTGTAGGTGAGAATGGTGGACATCTTTCAGGCGGACAAAAACAAAGAATTGCAGTTGCAAGAGCAATTATCTGTAATCGACCATTGCTTATATTAGATGAAGGAACTTCAGCAATAGATATGCAAGTTGCTTATGATATAGAAAGCCGTTTATTAGATATAGATAACTTAACATTACTAACAATCACTCATAATATGAATGAAGAATTTCTTAAACATTATGATGAAATTATATTTATGGAGAACGGAGAAATTATTGAGAAAGCAACATTACAAGAATTGCTTATTAAAAAAGGAGCATTCTATAATTTCTTTACAGTTAAGAAAAAATAAATATTTTTGTATAAATTTTCCAATTGTGTTCAAACTGAATATATGAGGTGAAGATAATGAAGAAAATCATAGGTGTATTTTTAATTATAGGAATGTTAGCAGTAAGTGTTCATGCTAAGAGTCAAGAACCACAATATAAAATTATAGCAAACTCAAATAGTGAAAGTGATATTAAAGAAATGTATGAAGTAAAAAAAGATTTATTAGAGAGTTATAAAGAGTGGGTTAAAGGTGTTGATGATAAAGATCAAGTCTTAGCAGATCATCAGACTGATTTTGATGCGACATATAAACAAAATGAGTATAAAGTTATTTTAGGTCAAGGTAAAGGTAAGTCTTTATCTGGAGAAATGAAAGTTAATTATTGTGAATCAACAAAAGATATAGAAACTAAATCATTTTTATTTGATTGGTTATTCTAAAAGGGAAGTCAAATTGACTTCCCTTCATCATTAATATCAGAATTATAGAAAGATACACCACATTTACCGTGGTTTTTCTTGTGATAAAGAGCTGTATCAGCATATTGATATAAATCATCATAACTAACTTGACAGTTGTTACAGATTACACAACCAATACTACAACTAATCTTATAACTGTTATCAAGTGGTTTGATTTCACAGAGGTGTTTTAATAAAGATTGAGCTTGTTTATTAGCATCTTCTTGTGATATAAGGTGAGGAATATAAACAATAAACTCATCTCCACCTAGTCTTCCAATAAGAGCATTTGTTGATACAGAATTTTTGATGGTTTGTGCAATGTTTTGTAATAATGCATCACCACAAGGATGACCAAAGTTATCATTTACCTTTTTAAAATCATCTATATCAATAATAAATAAAGTATGTGAATGACTTAATCTATCATCAATATAGCGATTAATATGAAAACTAATTGCTTTTTTATTATATAAATCAGTTAATGAATCTTTTTGAACCATTTCACTTAATTTATCTATTCTTTCTTTTTCTTCAGTAATATCAATAATAACACCTACAGCTTTAATAGGTTTATGGTTATCACCAAATTGAGTCGTTGCTCTAATACGATTCCAAACATAGTTGCCAGTACTATCTTTAATTCTAAACTCAGTTTCATTATATGGTATACCATGAGAACTATTTTCCATAATTGTCATAAAATGATGAATATCTTCAGGATGAATATGAGATGAAAGAGGGATAGTTGAACTTATATTATGAGATATAGGATTATACCCATATTTTTTCTTCCAGTTATTAGAGAAGAACAGTGTATCTTCCTTAATATTCCATTCGAAGATAATATCTGTTGTTTGATTCATAATAATTTCATGTCTTTCTAAAGATAATCTTAAAGTTTCTTGTTCTCTTTTACGATCACTAATTTCAATTAATATACAATAAAAATATGATTGACCTTCTTTGGTAGATAATAGAATGCCTTTATCTAATATCCATATTAATGAACCATCAAAACATTGAACTCTATATTCTAACTCAAAAGAGTTTCCATACTTTAAGGATTCATTAATTGTTTCAATCATTAATGCTCTATCTTCATAATAAATCATTTGAATATATTCATCATTAAATAAATCATGGACTTGTTGGGCATTATAACCAAACATCTTATAAAAACTATCACTTACATCACGTAATGTAAAATATCCATCATTTTCACAGCGATGTACACCACCAGGCATATTCTTTGATAAATCATTTAATTGTTTGTTTTTTTCCTCTAATTCAATAATAAGGTTTTCTTTTTCTGTTCGATAATTTTCAGGAATAAAATAAGAACCAGGCTTTTGTCCTAAATCAGGAGTAGAGAAGTGAATGTGCATAATTTTGATGCTACTATCAGTATGTTTGCATATACATGTAAAGTGCAAGAAGAGTTCTCCTATCTGCTTATTATGACACATTAGGAGAATAGAACCATATAAAGAATATAGTGAATCAGATAAAGATGTTATTTCTATATTTTGATCAAGAATATCAAAAGTATCAGGACATTCTTGAATTTCCATTTCTAAAGCATGTTGTGCATTTAAAATCCCATGAACCATTTCATCTTTACCAGTACCTATCCATGTAATATTCTCATCCATATACATGAGTAAACTATGAACATCTCTCTTCTTATAATAAAGATATTCCATATTTTCAATAAAATATCTTATCTCCCTTTCTAATGCTGGTTCCATATTAATCTCCCTTTCTATTCCTTTATATACATCTTCATAAAATCAGTAATTGTTTGTTCACATAATTCTTGATTAACTAAATAACTTTCAGCATGCCTTGCCCCTTCAATAATTAACAAATCTTTTTCAGCATTACAAGCATTATATAAATCATAAACCATATATGTAGGAACATAATCATCTTGATCCCCATGTATAAATAAAGTAGGTGTTGTTGATTTTTTGACTTGATTAATTGTAGAAGCTTCCTTAAAACTATAACCAACTCTTTTCTTACTAAGTAAAGTTGCAGTTGGAAGAACTAACGCTGCTGGAACATGTAATTGTCTAAGGTTATGCTTAAACTCATCTAATACACTTGTAAAACCACAATCAGATATAATACATTTTACATCCTCAGGTAATTGCTCTCCACTAGCCATTAATACAGTAGCACTACCCATAGATATCCCATGTAAAACTACTTGTAAATCTTTATTAAAATGTTTCTTCATTTTATAAATCCACTTAATACAATCTAATCTATCTAACCAACCAAAACCAATATACGTTCCCTCACTATCTCCATGAGCTCTATTATTTGGTAATAAAATATGAAAACCTAAATCATGATAGAACTTTAGATAATAAGCATATTCTTTAAGATTAGAAGAACGATATCCATGAATAGCAATTAATACCTTATTACTATCTTTATCAGCACTTAAAAATTTAGCTTTCAATTTTAATCCATCATCAGATTCAATCTCTAAATCCTCAAATTCTTGCGCAGTTAACCAATCAAGATTTTTTTCAATTAAAGGATGTAATCTTTTCTTTTGTATCGTATGTTTTTTTTGAGGTAATTTACGACAAGCATATTCAATCGCTAATATACCACTTGCTAATACAATTGCAGAAGTTCCTACAACAGTTTTTAATACAGTTTTCTTTTTCATATCATTAATCCTTTCTATTCTTTGTTATTAAATCAAGGAAAACTTTCTCTTCCAATGGTTTAGAGAAATAATATCCTTGGATATAATCGCAACCAATATCCTTTAAAAATAAATACTGTTTCTCTGTTTCAACTCCTTCAGCAACAAGTTTTAAAGAAAGATCATGAACTAAAGATACAATCGCTTGTATAATCTTTCTAGATTTTTTGATTTCTTCAATTGAAGAAGTATTAAAGAAATCACTATCTAATTTTACAATATCTAAAGGCATACTTCTTAAAGTATTTAAAGCTGAATAAGCTTTACCAAAGTCATCCATAGCAATCTTGAAGCCTAACTCTCTCAGCTGACCAAGTATTTCGATAGATAGCTCAGTATTATAAGTCATAACAGTTTCAGTACATTCAATCTCTATTAAATACTTAGGAATATTAAATCTTTCAACAGTTTCTTTGATATGACTTACAAAATCCTCATTGTAAAGATGAACTCTAGAGAAATTAATAGAAATAGGTATTGGTTGAATATTGTTTTCAATTAAAGATTTTTGGAACATACAAGTTTGCTCTAACATATAGAAATCAAGTCTTTGAATTTGTCCGTTCTTTTCAAATAACTCAATGAATTGAATAGGGGGAATCACTGTCCCATCATTTAGTATCCAACGAACTAAAGCTTCTGCTCCAATAACCTTTTGAGTATTAACATCAAACTTGGGTTGATAATAAGCAACAAACTCTTTATTAGCTATAGCTTTATTAAATGAAGCTAACATTTTGACATCATTAATATTCTTTTTACGCAATTCATCATTAAATACACATATATAATTATCAGCATCTCCTTTAATCTTTTTCTTCGCTATAGAAGCAAAATCAATCATTTTTGAGACTGGTATACTATAATCAGTAATTTGATAAATTCCAAAACTAAAGACCATTCGACTATCTAGTAATTCATTAAGGAATGCATTAGCTGCTTTGATTTCTTGAATTAAACTTTCAAGATTATCTTTACAAGATAGAACAATAAAGTTATCAGCATATGAACGACATATAATATCTTGCTCTGATATGAAAGAACATACAATTTCAACAATCTTCTTTAATAATTCATCACCTTTATCTTTACCATGAAGTTCGTTATAACTACTAAAGTAAGACATATCAAAAACAGTGATAAATAAAGAGGAATGTGATTTTTGAAGAACTTTTTTAACAGCTAATTCAAAACCTAATTCACTATAGGCTCCAGTTACACTATCTTTTGACAATATAGCTTTATCTTTTTGAGTTCTAAATAATTTAATAAGTAAATAAGTAAATGCAGTAAAACCAACTGTACAAACAAAAATAACATATCTATATTTATATAGGAATTCATAGAGAGTAAGGTCATAAGGGTTAGTAATTGTAAAGTTAATTTGGATATGATTATATTCTTCATCTCCAATATCACTCAAAGCCTTATTTATTATTGACATTGCTATTGTATTCTCTTGAGTATTTAAACCCATAATACAACTATCAACTACTGTTTGGTATGGAGCTAAAATAATTAATTTATCATTTAATGGATTTTCTAATTCATAAATACCTACATAACGACTAATCATTGCACAATCTACTTCACCATTTCTAACAGCTTTCATGACATCTTGATTCGTCCTATAGAAAACGACTTCATGATTAGGAAATTTAGTTTTAGAAAAATCCATACCAGCTTGATAACCACTCATTACAGCAACTTTATTTGTTTTAGCATCTTTAGGATTAGTATTTTTTAATGCAATACAAATAGAAGAACCATCACAAAAGCGTTGAGATAAAATAAGATTAGGGTTTTTCATAAAACTTTCTAATCTAATTGTACCTGCAACAAATGTAAATTCATTATTGATAAGTGATTGATATGGTGTTTCATTTTCAATAGGAATGCGACCATATTCAAACTGTAATCCTGTTTTTTGTGAAATTAACTTTAACATTTCAACATTAATTCCCACATAACCATCAGAATCAGGAGGACAATCAGACAATGGAAAAGTATGAGGAATAATTCCTATCTTTAACGCCTGATCTTGATTTGTTGATTGAATAAAAGCTTTTTCCTCATCAGTGAATTCTAACGTTGATTTTGCAGAAGTCTGAGTAGGAAAAAGAATGACTATAATTAAGGATGTAATTGTCATCGTTAAAATAAATTGCGTTATTTTTTTCATTACTTTCCACCATTTATTTGCTTATCTTTCTATATAAAATATATGTTATTAGTGATTATTCTTATAATATAAGTATATATCCTAAATGTTGAAATTACAATAACAACCATGATGGATATAATGCAAATTAACGCTCTTAGAGCTATCCTTAACTATATATTATAATATCAATATAAAAAAATATGATTTCAATAAAAATTGAATAAGTAAATATTAACAGATGATTTAATATATAAAATATATATTAAAATAAAGTTCACAAGTTATCCATAACTAAGGAATATAATATAATTATAAAAAAGAAGATAACTTTATAAAGTTGAATTATAAATATATTTATGTAGCCATAGTTAAGTAGGGAATTTTATTTCTTTATTATATAAGAGAATCAAACCTATTTTTATATGGCTTTTTTAGTACAGTTTTAATACCTATAAATAAAAAGGAGGGATAGTAAGATGGAAGTAATCAAAGATTTATTTGTCGTATTTTTTAAACTCATTATATTAATTGGAAGTGGAATGGCAGCATATTATTTTTTTAAGAAAAGATAGAAGTAAAGCGAAAGGGTATATATAGTTATATTAAATTTATGAGGTAATAAGAATGAAAGAAAAATTAGTATTAAATACTATGAAAAGAATATTAAAAAATAGAAAAATTCAAGTGATTATAGTTATTCTTATAAGCTTTTTAGTTATTGCGAAATTCACTATTGCTGGATCATTTGATAATTTAACACCTAAGGATGCAATTGTAGAATATATTTATAACGAAAACCCAGGTTTGATATCATTTTTTACGCTTTCTTTTGTTAATGTTGAAACTCAAAAAATAGAGTATGTTCTAGATAGTGAAGATAAAGATAACTATCAGTATTATCATATTGTTTTTAATGGAATTATGCCCCTTCCTGAGGGAATGGGCGGAACGTTTCAGTTAAGTAAAGTTGGTAGTGAATATGTCGTGACTAAATATCTGGGCTATGAAGGATATTGTTAAGAGATTATTGAAAATAGGGATAGGGAATGTGTATGAAGAGAATATTAAGTTGTTTAGTCATGCTTTCTTTAACAATAACAATGATAGGATGTTCTTCAAAGAGCAATGAAGAAATAGAGTCATTAAAAAGGGAAATAGATGGGTTAAAAAGTGCTAATGAAAAGCTAATGAATCAAACGAAAAGAGTTGATCTAAAATTAAGTGGCGATTTTAGTGTGACAGTGCAAAAGTTAATTGTAGAAGATCCTACAACTAATGTGAAAAATCTAGCACTAGTGAGTTTCTTTCAAGCATCTGTGTTTCTTTTACCAGTTGGTGAAGAGACTTCAATGAAATTAAAAGAAGGAAAAGCTTATACATTTAAACTTTTGGATTCCACTATAAAGGATTATCTATATGACGATTTTAAAAAAGGGCAGTATTCTGTAGAATTGTTTTTAAGTGAGGGAATGGTTAAGTTTGAATTAGTAGGTGAAGCTAAAGAGGACGAATTAGGTATGAATTCTTATCGTATTAAAGTAGAAGAAGTAAGTAAATAAATTGAAATTATATTGTTGCTTTATGCTTATAAAGCACTACAGTATTCTTGTAAATCATACAGGGATAAGTTCTTCAACAAACACATGGTAACTTTATTAAACATAGGACATACATACACAAGTGTTAGGAGATGATAATATTTTATGAAGTATATAAAAATGAAGTATGGGTTATTCGTTTTATTGGTATTATTAGTTGCTTGTAGTGTTTGTATGTCAATCTACTTTCATAAATCTTCTATCAGTGTTATATATCCTAATGATTTTGGTGAGGATGCAACTATGTTATTGTCTACAATGTATAGTATAATTGAGTATCCGTATCCACTTACTCCTCTTAATTTTGTGTTATTTGTAAGAAGTATAATAGTTATTGCATTACCAATTGTAAGTGGGGTGTTATTGTATAAACAAAGAACAGTAAAGAATGGAATTTATCTATTGATATCAGGATATTTATTCTTTATTGAAACAATAAAGTTAGATTATGTTTCTACAGGAATTTATAATTTGTTTAGAAAAATTCATACATCTTATTACTTGGGAATAACTGATATGCCATGGTTGTTATACTATTTATCAGTACTTATTATTATTGGAGTAATGATAGGGTTATTAGGTTATGAAATACATAGACATAAGAAAGTAGGCAATGCTAAGGAGGGGTAGTATGAAGAAATTATTAAAGTATATATTCATGATAATTATTGGTATAACATTATCAATGTTTTATTTGAGGATTGCAGATACAATTGTTAATCTTGTTATGAGTGAAGGGATGTCCTTTACAATACAAGGAGTATCCTTTCTTATAACTATTATCATTTATATTGCTGTGATATTTCCTGCAGTACTTATACTTTTAGATAAAATAAATAAGAGGTTATTATAAAGGTTATTTAGTTACTCAAATGGTGTGTTTGGATGAATTGTACTTGAAGGGGCTTCTAGATCAAAAACTATGAGATACTCAATTTTAATAATGCTGAAAAGGCTAAATATTTATCAAATTATTTTGCATATGTAGTACAATTTTCTAAAAAAGATGCAATATATGACGATTATAATTTTTAAGATAAAGTTGAGAAAGCGAGGGGAAGATAATGAAGAAAATGATGTTTTATAGCTCTTTAATAATATCATCAACAGTATATATATGTTTTTCACTATACATATATTTATATCCATCAACATATGAAGCCGATCCAAATATAGTATCATTAATACGAGCTTTTAATATTATTGTTTTCATTGTGTTGATTTACTCTATTTTTAAATCAATCATAATAATGAATAAGGATTAATAGAGTAAGTGTTTAAAATATAAATTGGCAATTAAAGTATTGGGATGTTTCTCATACAATAGTTGTCAATTTTTTATTTAAATTATAATATTTATACTCTATATTCCTACAAATTTATATGATTTTATGATAGAATGTTGAGCGAAGGGTGATTATAGATGACAAAAGTAATAAACAAAGAAAATATTGATATTGTTTGTGAAACAATAGAAGATGATGGAGTTGTTGCTTTTCCAACAGAGACAGTCTATGGATTAGGAGTAAGATTTAATTCTGAAATAGCCTTAGATAAATTAATGGAAGCTAAGGAAAGAGATTATTCTAAAGCTATTACATTAATGGTTGCTGATACGAATGATATTGAGAAGTATGCATATGTGAGTGATGATGCAAAGAAGCTTATCAATGCATTTATGCCAGGAATGATGACTATGGTTTTTAAGAAAAAAGAAGATGTTAATCCTGTTATGACAAATGGTAAAGATACTATTGGTGTACGTATTCCAGATAGTGAATATGTATTGAGTCTTTTAAGAAAAGTGGGTCCAATGTTAGTTACCAGTGCAAATTTATCTAATCATCCCAATACAACTTCAACAAATGAAGTCTTAGATCAATTAGATGGTCGGATTGATATTGTTGTGGATGGGAAAACGTCTGATAATGTTGCAAGTACAGTTATAGATGTAACACATGAAGATATAAAAATATTACGTGAAGGTAAAATAAGTAAGGAAGATATAGAGGAGATATTGAAATGAAGATAGCTGTAGCATGTGATCATGGTGGTCTACAATTAAAGAATGTATTGATTGAAGAAATGAAAAAGCAAGGATATGAAGTTGAGGATTTTGGAACTTATAATGAAGAGAGTTGTGATTATCCTGATTATGCTTCAAAAGCTGCAAAGGCAGTTGCGAGTGGTGAATGTGATAAAGGTGTTGTTGTATGTGGAACAGGTATTGGTGTTTCGATTACATGTAATAAAGTGAAAGGAATTCGTTGTGCATTGATTCATGATGTTTTTAGTGCAAAAGCAACAAGAGGACATAATGATACAAATATGATGGCAATGGGTCAAAGAGTTATTGGCGAAGGTTTAGCAATTGAAGTTATGAATGCATGGCTAAGTACTGATTATGAAGGTGGACGTCATGATTTAAGAATAGCAAAGATGATGAAGTTGGAGGAAGAATAAAATGAGAGATACAGAAGTCTTTGAAAGTGTTGAAAGAGAGTTAAATAGACAAAGAAATAATATTGAATTAATTGCTTCAGAAAACTTTGTTTCTGAACAAATATTAGAATTAGCAGGAACTGTTTTAACAAATAAATATGCTGAAGGATATCCTGGTAAAAGATATTATGGTGGATGTCAATTTGTAGATGAAGTTGAGACTTTAGCGCAAGAAAGATTAAAAGAGTTATTTGGTTGTGAGTATGCAAATGTTCAACCTCATTCTGGTGCTCAAGCAAATACTGCTGTTTATCTTGCTTTATTACAACATGGTGATAAGGTATTAGGAATGTCTTTGGCTGATGGTGGACATTTGACTCATGGGCATCCGTTAAACTTCTCAGGATTGAATTATGATTTCTATAGTTATGGTGTTGATAAAGAAACAGAAATGATTGATTATGATGTTTTTAAGAAGAAAGTTGAAGAAGTTAAACCTAAATTAGTTGTTGCTGGAGCAAGTGCATATTCAAGAATTATTGATTTTGAATTGATGGCTAAAATTGCACATGATAATGGAGCATTGTTTATGGTTGATATGGCACATATTGCTGGACTAGTGGCTGCTGGATTACATCCTTCACCATTCCCACATGCTGATATTGTGACAACAACGACACATAAGACATTAAGAGGACCTCGTGGTGGTGTGATTATGTGTAAAGAACAATTTGCTGCTGATATTGATAGAGCTGTTTTCCCTGGTATGCAAGGTGGACCTTTAATGCATATTATTGCAGCAAAGGCTGCTTGTTTCTTAGAAGCATTACAACCAGAGTTTAAAGATTATGCTGCACAAATTATTAAGAATACAAAAGCATTAGAAGAATCTTTAAAAGAAGAAAATTTTAGATTGGTTACTGGAGGAACAGATAATCATTTATTATTAATTGATGTGAAAGCAAGTTGTGGGATTAGTGGTAAAAAAGCAGAAAGAATTTTAGATGAAATTAATATTACTGCAAATAAGAATGCGATTCCTTTTGATACTGAAAAACCTTTTAAAGCAAGTGGTATTCGTGTTGGAACACCAGCTATGACAACAAAGGGATTTAATGAAGAAGATTTTAGAGAAGTTGGTAAGATTATTGCTTATTGTTTAAAGAATGAAGAAACTGATGAATTAAAAGCAGAATGTAGAAAAAGAGTCAAAGCATTAACTGATAAAGTGACAATGTATCAAGGAAAGACATATATCAAATAGGAGGCATATTATGGCAACAACAATATTGAATCATCCATTAATTGAACATAAATTAACAATTATGAGATGTAAGGAAACAAAAACAAAAGAATTTAGACAAAATTTAGATGAAATAGCAATGTTAATGGCTTATGAAGTTACGAAGAGTTTACCAATTAAGAATATAGAAATCGTAACGCCGATATGTCCAATGACAGGAAAAGAATTAGTGAGACCAGTTATATTGGTTCCTATTCTTAGAGCTGGACTTGGATTGGTAGATGGATTTAAAGCGATTGTTCCAACTGCGAAAGTTGGACATATTGGAATGGCAAGAAATGAAGAAACATTAGAACCAGAAGAATATTATGCTAAGTTCCCATCTTGCTTAGATAGTGCTGATGTGATCGTTGTAGATCCAATGTTAGCAACTGGAGGGAGTGCTTCAGCAGCAATTGAAAATATTAAAAAAAGAGGAGCAAAGTTTATTAAACTTGCATGTTTAGTTGCTGCTCCTGAAGGTATTGAGGTTATTGAAAGAGATCATCCTGATGTTGATTTAATTATTGCAGCAGTTGATGAGAAGTTAAATGAAAAAGGATATATCGTACCTGGATTAGGTGATGCTGGAGATCGTTTGTTTGGGACTGATGAATAAGTCTTTTAAAACAAGGGATACTTTAGATAAAAATGTTGTCAAGATGTAGATGACGCGATATAATTGGTGTAATACGTCAACAAGAAGGAGTGAGTAATATGAATGAGAGAGATGTGCAAGTTGAATCAAGAAAGACGTTTCTCTTCATACTACTCATTTTTTGTATAATTGGAGTACTTTTAAAGAGTATTGCTTATCCAATTGGATTGGTTATGGGATATATAGTGAGTTATGTGAATTTTATGATGACTATTTATTCTAGTGATTTGATCTTAAAAAGTGGTAATAACGTTATGATTGTGATTGTTATGTTTATTGCAAAGATGATACTTTGGATAGCTGGTTTTGCATTAAGTATTATATTTAAAGATTTTATAAACATAGCAGGAGTTTTTATAGGATATCTTGTTATTCAAATAACAATATATTGGTTGACATATTATACAAGAAAGGAGGAGATGAAGTAGATGATTGATATTGTTCTTCAGCCTGAGTTAGTATTTTCTTTAATTATTATGGCAACCTTAGGAATATTCTTTGTTTATGCTGGTAGAAAAGTAGCTGTTGCTGATGCAACAAAAAGACCTAAGGGAATTGTATTGGTTGTAGAAACAGGCGTAGAAATGATTTATAACTATTTGAAGTCAATAATGCCAAGTAAGTTTGAAGCAAATTATTTTCCTTACTTTGCAATGTTATTTTGTTATTTATTGATATGTAATATTAGTGGATTGTTTGCATTTGATTCACCAACATCTAACTATTCAATAACATTAACAATGACGGCGATTACTTTTATCTTAATTCAATACAATGCAATTAAGAAAAAAGGAATTGGACATTATATAAAAGATGTTGTATGGCCACCAACAAATATATTAAGTACATTATCACCACTAATCTCTATATCATTCCGTATCTTTGGAAATATATTAAGTGGAACAATTTTAATGTCACTAGTATATACATTTACAGCGTGGTTATCTAGCTTTTTATTTGGAGATATCAATGTCTTAGGACCAATTTTAGCACCTTTATTACATGCATATTTTGATGTGTTTGCTGGTGTTATACAAACAGTTGTCTTTGTGACACTGTCTTCTATCTTAATTATGATGGAAAATGAAGATTAATCTTAACTTATAACA
The DNA here is from genome assembly GCA_036639875.1 of Coprobacillus sp. Classification (GTDB taxonomy): domain Bacteria; phylum Bacillota_I; class Bacilli_A; order Erysipelotrichales; family Coprobacillaceae; genus JAVWHX01. The sequence continues at coordinate 14,570 of JAVWHX010000003.1, read as the reverse complement.
GTTTGGATATAAATAAAAAAATAAACGGAGGAATAAAAAATGACAGATTTAGGTTTAGTTGCAATCGGAGCAGGTATTGCAGTATGTGCAGGTTTAGGAACAGGAATTGGAGAAGGGATTTGTGCTGGTAAAGCAGTAGAAGCATTAGCTAGAAATCCTGAAATGGAAGGTAAAATTCGTACTATGATGATTCTTGGTATCGGATTAACTGAAACAGCAGCTATTTATGGGTTATTAATATCATTGTTATTAATGTTCGTATTCCCAATGATGTATTTATAAGAAATTAACTAAGGAGGAATAATAATGAGTATAGATATTGCTTCTAAGTTATTCCCTAATATCACAACAATCATTATTCAGTTGTTGTCAACAGGAGTCTTATTTCTTTTATTTAAGAAATTCTTATGGGTTCCTGTTCAAGCTTATTTTACAAAACGAGCAGATTTCATTGAAACACAAATGAATGAAGCTACGCTTGCTAATGAAAAAGCTAAGTTATTAATGATGGATAGTGAGAAACAAGCTCGTCTTTCAGCGAGTGAATATCGTGATATTGTGGAAAGAGCAAAGAATGATGCTTTAAAGTTACATGATCAAATTATTGTTGATGCTAAGAAAGAGGCAACAAGTAAGATTGAACAAGCTCAAAAAGAAATTGAAGCTGATAAACAACAAGCTAAAGAGGAAATGAGAGAAGAAATGGTTAATATTGCAATTGAAGTTGCAAGTAAAGTTATTCATAAAGAAATGAATACAAAAGAAAATCAACAAATGGTAGAAGAATTTGTTGAGAAGGTTGTGAATTAATGGATATCATTTCTAATTGTTATGCTGAATCATTATTTGATTTAGCAAAAGAAGAGAAGTCTGTAGAAACTTATCAAAAGGATATGTTAAAAGTCCAAGAAGTTTTTAAAGATGAATCTTTGGTTAAATTCTTTAGTCATGTTGCTCTTTTAGATGATATAAAAATAGATGTTTTGAAAAAGAGTTTTCAAAATCAGGTATCAACTTATGTTTTTAATTTTTTAATGTTATTGATTAAGAAAAGAAGAATGAGATATATTAATGGGATTTGTGATTGCTTTGAATCTTTATGTAATGATTATTTTGGAATTAAGATAGGTAAGGTTTATAGTGCTTATGAGTTAAGTCAAGATGAGTTAGTAAAGATTGAAAGTGCGATGAGTCAAAAGGTTGAAAAGAAAGTTAAGTTACGTATGGTTAAAGATGAATCTTTGATTGGTGGAATTAAAGTAGAGATTGATAATCATATTTATGATGATTCACTTTCTTATAAATTAGAATCATTAAAAAGAGAACTCTTAAGAAAGTAGGTGAAGGTAGTGGATCTAAGACCAGATGAAATTAGTGCATTAATTAAAGAACAGATTAAACACTATAATAATCAAATTGAATCTAAAGATGTTGGAACTGTTATTACTGTAGGTGATGGTGTTTCATTGGTTCATGGGTTAGATAATGCCATGTTAGGTGAATTATTATTATTTCCTGATGATGTATATGGTATGGTTATGAACTTAGAAGAAGATAGTGTTGGTGCTGTATTATTAGGAAGTGAAGCGACAATTAAAGAAGGCGATGAAGTAAAACGTACAGGTAAGATTATTGAAGTACCTGTAGGTGATGAATTACTTGGTCGTGTTGTGAATCCTTTGGGTCAAGCTATTGATGGACAAGGAAGTATTACTTCTCAAAAGTTTAGACCAGTTGAAAGAGTTGCAAGTGGAGTTATGACAAGAAAATCTGTTGATCAACCTTTACAAACAGGGATTACTTCAATAGATGCTATTATTCCAATTGGAAGAGGTCAACGTGAATTAATAATTGGGGATAGACAAACTGGTAAAACAGCGATTGCTATTGATACAATTTTAAATCAAAAGGATCAAAATATATATTGTGTTTATGTAGCTATAGGACAAAAGAATTCAACAGTTGCACAAATTGTTGAAAAACTACGTAAAGGTGGAGCAATGGATTATACAACAATTGTTGCTGCTGGAGCGAGTGAGTTAGCACCAATTCAATATATTGCCCCTTATGCAGGATGTGCAATAGCTGAAGAATGGTTAGATCAAGGGAAAGATGTTTTGATTGTTTATGATGATTTATCTAAACATGCGGTAGCTTATCGTACAGTGTCTTTATTATTAAAAAGACCACCAGGACGTGAAGCTTATCCAGGAGATGTTTTCTATTTACATTCAAGATTACTTGAAAGAGCATGTCGTTTAAATGAAGAACATGGTGGTGGTTCTATCACCGCTTTACCAATCATTGAAACACAAGCAGGAGATATTTCTGCATATATTCCAACAAATGTTATTTCTATTACTGATGGACAAATCTTCTTACAACAAGATTTATTCAATTCAGGATTTAGACCAGCAATTGATACTGGATTATCAGTAAGTCGTGTTGGTTCATCAGCTCAGATTAAAGCTATGAAACAAGTATCAGGTTCATTAAAACTTGAACTTGCACAATTTGCTGAAATGCAAGCATTTGCTCAATTTGGTAGTGATTTGGATGCTGCTACAAAAGCAACATTAGATCATGGTGAAAAAGTTCGTGAAGTTTTAAAGCAAGCACAATATTCACCACGTACTGTAGAAGAACAAGTGATTTCTTTATTTGCTTTAAAGAATGGTTTTACAAGAACTATTCCTGTTAAAAAGATAACAGCTTTTGTTAATGAATTATATGAAGAAATGAAATTAAATCATAATGATATTATTGAAGATATTCACACAAATAAAGTTATTAGTGATGAATTGACAATTCAATTAAAAGAGATTATGAAAGCTTTTGTAGATAGATTCTTAAAAGTGAATGTGGAAGGATAGATTATTATGCCTAGTAATATGCAGTCTATTAAAAGACGAATTAAATCTGTTGAATCTACAAAAAAGATTACAAAAGCAATGCAACTTGTTGCGACTTCTAAATTGAGAAAAACAAGAAATCAATTAGATGAATTAAAACCTTATTATAGTAAGGTAAGAGAAACTGTTGCAGAAATATTAACGAGTAATCAAGGAATGATTGATAATCCTTATTTAAAGATTAATGAAGAAGGAAAGACAGTTTATATTGTTATTACTTCTAGTTTAGGGTTATGTGGTGGTTATAATGCAAATGTATTAAAAACAGTAGCGAGTGAAATTCAAGATCATGATATTGTTTATATGATTGGAAATAAGGGAGCATCTTATTTGAATCATAGACATGTTGAATATAATCATTCTTATTTAGATTTAAATAGTACATTAGAATTTAAAGAGATTGTGACATTGGTTGGTGAATTAACAAGGTTGTATAAGAAACAAGAGATAGCTGAGATTAAGATTCTTTATACACAGTTTGTCAATAACTTAACTTTTACACCTAAAGTCATCACTTTATTACCTGTTGATACGAGTGATTTTGAAGGGATTGAAGTTTCTAAAAAGTTTACTATTTTTGAACCAAGTGCAAATGATGTTTTAAATCATTTGATACCAATGTATTTACAATCAGTGATTTATGGATATTTGATTGAATCTGTAACTAGTGAAAATGCAGCAAGAAGAATGTCTATGGAAAATGCCACTGATAATGCTGAAGAATTAATAGAAGATTTATTATTGAAATACAACCAAGCAAGACAAACAGCAATAACAAATGAAATATCTGAAATTGTTGCTGGAGCGAATGCTCAATAAGAAGGAGGTGCATTATGTCTAAAAATATAGGTAAAATTGTACGTGCTGTTGGACCAGTAGTTGATATTGTCTTTGATAATGATCATTTACCATCATTAAATACAGCAATTGAAATAGATAATCAAGGTATACCATTAACTGTAGAAGTTGCTCAACATATTGGTGATGATACAGTCCGTTGTATAGCAATGGGACCAACTGATGGGTTAATAAGAGGACTGGATGCAGTTGATACAGGGAACCCTATTAGAGTTCCTGTGGGAAATGAAACATTAGGAAGAATGTTTAATGTTTTAGGTGACCCAATTGATGAAAAAGAAGCGTTACCAGAGACTGTAACGAAAATGCCAATTCATAGAAGTGCACCTACTTATGCACAACAAAGAACTGAAACTGAAATTCTTGAAACAGGAATTAAAGTTATTGATTTAATCTGTCCATATATTAAAGGTGGAAAGATCGGTTTATTTGGTGGTGCAGGAGTAGGAAAGACAGTATTAATTCAAGAGTTAATTAATAATATTGCGACTGAACATGGAGGACTTTCTGTATTTGCGGGAGTTGGAGAACGTTCAAGAGAAGGTAATGATTTATATTATGAAATGAAAGAAAGTGGTGTTTTAAACAAAACAACACTTGTCTTTGGTCAAATGAACGAACCGCCTGGATCACGTTTAAGAGTTGGTCTAACAGGTTTAACAATGGCTGAATATTTCAGAGATGAACAAAATCAAGATGTCTTATTATTTATTGATAATATTTTCCGTTTTACTCAAGCTGGTTCAGAAGTTTCAGCATTGTTAGGACGTGTTCCTTCACAAGCTGGATATCAACCAACTCTAGCAACTGAAATGGGACAATTACAAGAACGTATTACATCAACAAAGAAGGGTTCAATTACATCAGTGCAAGCTGTTTATGTACCAGCCGATGACTTAACTGACCCTGCTCCAGCGACAACATTTGCTCATCTAGATGCAAAAGTTGTTCTTGACCGTTCAATTGCTGCTTTAGGAATATATCCAGCAGTTGATCCATTAAACTCTTCATCAAGAGCCCTTGATCCATTAATTGTAGGACAACTTCATTATGAAGTTGCACATGGAGTTCAACAAATCTTACAAAGATTCCAAGAACTTCAAGATATTATTGCGATTCTAGGTATGGATGAATTAAGTGAAGATGATAAGATCACTGTTGCAAGAGCAAGACGTGTTCGTAATTATTTATCACAACCATTTACTGTTGCTAGTCAGTTTACAGGAATGGATGGAAAATATGTCCGTGTTGATGATACAATAAAAGGATTTAAAGAAATCTTAGATGGTAAATGGGATCATTTACCAGAACAAGCATTTCATAATGTAGGTTCTATTGAAGAAGCGATTGAAAAGGCAAAGACTTTAGATCATGAAGCCGTTTAAACTCAAGATTGTTACACCTAAAGGAATCTACAAAGAAACAAATATTGAAATGCTGAATATAAGAGCAACATCTGGACAAATGGGTATCCTTGCAAATCATTTACCCCTAGCAAGTGCACTTGCTATATCAGATATGAATTATATTGAAGATGGTGAAAGAAAGTATTTCGCTATTGCAGGTGGCTTTGTTTATGTTGGTGTAAATGAAACAACAATTATTGCAAATGCTATTGAATCACCTGAAGAGATTGATATCAATCGTGCATTAGAAGCACAGAAGCGTGCTGAAACAAGATTAGAAAAAACTGATGAAGATACAGATATCTTAAGAGCAGAAATGGCTTTAAGAAAAGCACTAACAAGAATTAAAGTAAAGAATGAAGAATAAGATTTGATTTAATCAAGTCTTTTTCTTTTTTTAGAAATAGTAATGAATTTTGATTTGGTTTTGAAAAACAAGTGCATAGGTATGTCTTTTTTTGTATAATGATATATAGGAGGGGATGAGATGGATAAACATGAAAGAATTGCAGAGATAAAAGCAGAATTAAGTTATTTAGATAATCATAGACAATTGGTAGAATTAGAAGGAAAAGAGTTGGATTTATTAAGAACAAGATTAAATGCTTTAGAAGAACAATTGATAAAAGAGAATAAAGATGTAGAGAAGTTAGAGAAAACATCAATAGTATCATTATTTCATTCATTAACAGGTGGAAAAGAAGAAGCATTAGAAAAAGAAAGATATGAAGCTATGCAAGCCTCTATTCAATATCATCAAGTCTTAAATGATTATCAAATTAAAGAAAGTTATCTTCAACAACTAAAAGAAAGATTTAATAAAGAAACTTTATTAGAATCAGAATTAAAAACATTACAGTTAGATATTTTAGCATTTGAAAATCCACAATTAAAAAGACAATTAGAAGATAAAATATCAGAATATGAATATAAGAAATTAGAATTAAAAGAAATAGATGAAGCACTATCTGCAGGTGAAGAAACAAGAATATGTTTTGAAAAAGTATTAAAACATTTATCAAGTGCTGAAGGATGGGGAGTATATGATATTATTGGTGGAGGTATGTTTTCATCAATGATAAAACATGGAAAAATAGATGATGCTCAAAATGCTCTACAATTAGCAAAAATGAAATTACAAGTGTTTGAAAAAGAAATGAAAGATATAAAGGGATGGGATATTTATATAGAAGATTTTAGTTTTGGAATTGTAGTATTTGACCAATTCTTTGATAATGTTTTTACAGATTTTATGGTTCAAAATAAGATTAGTAAAAGCATTGAGAATATTACAAATGTAAAAACAAAAATAGATGATTCATTAAATAAATTAAAAAGAAAAAAAGAAGAAGTGAATCATCAATGTGTTATTTTCAATCAAGAAGTTAAAAATCTTTTACAAAAGATTTAACTTCTTTTTCTTTCTATAATATATTTCTTTATATATTTGTCGAAAAATGTTAGAATGTAGGTTGCAAGGGAGGGATATTATGCCTCATAAAAAGAAAATGAGAATTGACCGTATTATATTGGTTGTAGTAGTGGGGTTGGTTGTATTATTTGGTGTCTATAAGGGGTTACAGTTTGCTGCTGAGGGAGTTATGGCATTCTTTAAATCACCAGAAACTGGGACAACTGAGGTACCAACACCAACAGAGAAAAAAATAACTGTTGTAATTGATGCAGGACATGGAGCAGTAGATGGCGGAGCTAAAAATGGAGCTGTATTAGAAAAAAACATTTCATTAAAGATTGCAAAAGCAATTGGACCTATATTAGAAAAAGAAAATATTAATGTTGTTTATACGAGAACTGATGATAAAACATTACATAGTGATAGATTTACAGATTTAAAAATGAGAGCAGAAATGAGTGCTCAAAATGATGCAACTTGTTTTGTATCAATACATGTTAATGATGTAGATAATCCAAGACCGGATATATCAGGATTTGAAATATTTACTAAGAATAATGATGATGTAGCTATTAATGATAAAAGTACTGCACTAGCTAAAGCTGTAGGAACTCAAATAGAAGGACTTAAATACTCTAAGAATAGAGGATTACAAAGTGGTAAGAACTTACGTGTTTTACGATTAAATACTGTACCATCTATATTAATAGAAACAGGATATATTAGAGGAAATGATTTTAAATATTTAAATGATGATGCTAAGTTAAAAACATTAGGAGAATCAATTGCTAAAGGAATTAATGAATATTTAAAGGCTAATAAGTAAGCTGGAGTAATCCGGCTTTTCTCAAATTATGCCTTTACCTATATGGTATATGTATGAAAAGTGATGTTATAGTTCAAATAATTGTTTGTTTTTATATAAATAAAGTATAATAATAAAGAGGGATGATGAATATGAAAAAGATAAAGAAGAAACGTCTATATGAATTGATTGCAGTTATTGTTATTTTAATTATAGGTATTGTTTTTTTTACAACAGTACTTAATAAATCAAAAGTACAATTTGTTTCAGATATTGTAGAATTGGATCTAAAAGGAGAATATAATCCAAGGGACTTTGTGGAAAATATTGATAAAATAGAAAATATTGAGATTGATGATTCACAAGTGAAAATAGATCAATTAGGAGAATATGAAATTATATATAAATATAAGGAAGAAGAATTCACTTTACGTGTTAAAGTTGTTGATAGACAAGCACCAAAATTTGAGATTTCTAATGTAGAATTAGCGTTGGGACAAGAAGTGAACGCAGATTTATTTGTAAGTAGTATAGAGGATCAAACAGAAACAAAAACTTATTTTAAGGAAACATATGATTTTAAAGAAATAGGTGAGCATAAGGTTATTGTTGTTGTAGAAGATGCATCTGGGAATAAAACTGAGAAGGAAGCAACATTAAAGTTAATTAAAGATGAAGAAAAACCGTTATTAATTGGTTTAAAAGATTTTAGTGTTACAAAAGGAACAAAGATAAATTACTTGTCAGGTATATCAGCAAAAGATAATCTTGATAAAAAACCTAAGATAGAAGTTGATTCAAGTCAAGTCAATCTATCAGAAATCGGTCAATATAAAGTTATATATACAGTAAGTGATAAAGCTGGTAATAAAAATACATATACTCAAAAAGTAACTGTATATGAGAAAAAAGCAACAAATTCAGTAGGACAAAATGGTAATAAAACTGTTTATTTAACATTTGATGATGGACCATCAGCAAATACTGCAAAAGTTTTAGAAGTATTAAAAAAGTATAATGCAAAAGCAACATTCTTTGTGACTGGGAATGGACAAAAATATAATTATCTTATAAAGCAAGCACATAATGAAGGTCATACAATAGGGCTACATACATATTCTCATAATTATAGTCGTGTATACTCTTCAGTTAATAATTATTTTAACGATTTAGATAAAATTGGGCAAATGGTAAAAGGGCAAATAGGCTTTGTACCAAAGTATATTAGATTCCCTGGTGGCGCATCAAATACTGTATCAAGAAAGTATAGCAAAGGAATAATGAGTACTCTAACTTCAGAAGTTCAAAAAAGAGGTTATCAGTATTATGATTGGAATTGTAGTAGTGGTGATGCAAGTGGGAATAATGTTGCGGTGAGTAAAATTGTAAAGAGTTCAACGTCATCACACGCTAATAATATTATGATACTTGCTCATGATACTGGAGCTAAGTCAACAACTGTTCAAGCATTACCACAAATTATTGAACATTATAAAGCATTGGGATATACTTTTAAGGGGATAGATGATAGTACATTTACGCCTCATCAACATGTCAATAATTAAAGAGGTCAATAATGAGAATAGATAGAATAAGGAAACGATATAAATTAGAATGGACTAAGAATTATGTATTTGGAGATTTATGTTTTTGGTATTTAGAAAAGCATTCAAGACAAATACATAAATTAGAAAAGATTCTTTTTCTCATGCAACATGAGTCTTTAAGTACTTATGGAGTTCCACTTTTGGTTTATAAAACGTATATCTTTGATGATGGTATATATCATAGATATTTGAGTGATATGTTAAGAATTGAAGAACCTGACGCTATCTATGATGAGAAACATATTGCTGAAAAATTAAAGCAATATAATTATAATAAAATGATAAAGAAGTATGAGAAATATACAGAGAAGCAATTAAATGATGAAATCAAAAGATTAATTGAAACAAATTCTTTAAATAAAGAATATTTCATTTTTGAAAAGTATTTAAATCATAAAGAGATGAAGAGAATAAGGATGTTTTCACATCCTTTCCTCTTTTTTATGATGGGTATTTTTACATTAATTTCATTTGCAATAGTTTTATTCTTTGTTGTTGATTTGTTGTCATTTATAGGTATAACAATTAGAGAATATAACTTAGAAGAAACACAACAAGCTTTACTGTTTGGGTCTATATCTATATTCTTTGCTATATTTTATAGAAAACGAGCTATAAAAAAACCTACAAAATATGAAAGTGAAAATTCTTTTCCTTTGACAACATTATGTAATGAAACAAATAACAATGATAAAGGTTTATTATATAATGATGAAATAACAATTTCTACACAAGTCATTCCTATTGAAACAACACAAATTCAAACAAACTTAGATATTCAAAATATTGAAAAGAGAATTTTTAGTGATGTATGTGAAATGATAAGAGAGTGTGCTAAAAAGTATCCAGGTGTTCAGTATGCCGTAACGTTAGAAAGATCGAAGGTATTGGAATTAGAAAGTGAAAAATTAATTCAAAATTATAGGTCAACTATTTATGTTTATCTAGCTAGAAATCATATTATTTTAGAAAGAAAAGAAGATGAAGGAGAGTGGCCTGGTTCATCTAGTGAAATATTGAAAATAGTGAGAACAAAAATAAGTATTAATTCTCGTTATAAGGAAGAGATTTGTGAAGGAATAGAATGGTATTCTCAAGTTTATCTTGGGGATAAAGAAACTCATTATGAAAATAAAGAAGAATCTGATCGATTTGTTGAGGAAGCTTATCTCATTGAATGGATAGATGAATGATTAGGAGCAGTTTAGCTCCTTTTTATCTTACAAAGATTAATCAACATTATTCAAAGTATGATGAAAAAGCATTGTACTTTTACAATAGATTATGTAGTAGGAGAAAGATAATGAGAAAGGATGGTTATTAGGTAGAATCCCAAGTACTTTTATAAAGGAAACTTCATCAAAATTTGATAATACTAATATTGAACAATATATTATTGATTTTGAAAAGATATAGTTTTATTCTTTTAAAGAATATAGCTATTTTATGTAAGAAAAAACATTAAGACTTTTAATAGACATAGGTGATAAAATAAAAAGCCATATTTAATAGATATTCTATTAAATATGCTTTTTACTTCATAAAGAATCTTATCATTTTTTCTTTAAAAGAATTATAAGGATAGTATCTTAAAGGTAAATCAATCCACTTTGCTTTCTTAACAATACTCTTTGTGTGTGAGAAAGTATCAAAACTCTTCTTACCATGATATGATCCCATACCACTATATCCTACACCACCAAATCCTAATTCACTTGTAGCAAGATGAATAATTGTATCATTAATACATCCTCCACCAAAACGACAACATTGAAGAACTTTATCTTGAATATCTTTATGACTTGAAAATAAATATAAAGCCAAAGGACTTTCTTTTTGATTAATATATGCAATAGCTTCATCAATTGTTTGATATGTGCGAATAGGCAAAATGGGACCAAATATCTCTTCTTGCATAAGCAAAGAATCTTGATTATGAGTATCTATAATTGTAGGCGCAATCTTTAGTGTTTGTTCATTGCATTCTCCACCTAATACAATATCTTGATCTTTCATTAAATTGATAAGTCTATGATATTGTTTTTCATTAATGATTTTCACAAGCTGTTTATCAAGAATAGGATTTTCAGTAAAAAACTCATTTATAATTTCTTTCATATATTCAATAAACTTATCTTTTAAATCTTCTTTAATGAATAAATAATCAGGTGCTACACAAGTTTGTCCAGCATTTAAAAACTTACCAAAAGCTATTCTCTTTGCACTTAACTTTAACTTATGCTCATCATCAACAATACAAGGACTTTTACCACCTAATTCTAATGTAACTGGTGTTAAATAATGACTGGCTTTCTCCATAATAATCTTTCCAACTGGAACACTACCAGTAAAGAATATATAATCAAATCTTTCATTTAATAATTCTGTATTTACATCTAAGCCACCTTCAACAACCAATACATGTCTTTCATCACAAACTTCACTTATCATTTTTTGGATAATAGAAGAGACATGAGGAGCATATTCACTAGGTTTAATCACAACACAGTTTCCAGCTGCAATTGCACCTATAGCAGGCTCAATAGCTAAAAGAAAAGGATAATTCCAAGGACTCATAACCAATGTCACTCCATAGGGTTCATATGTTTCATAACTCAAAGAATAGAATTGAGACATAGGTGTCCAAACTTTTTTTCTTTTTGACCATTTTCTTATATGCTTAACTTGATAACTGATTTCAGATAAAAGCAATCCTATCTCACACATATATGATTCAACAGGATCTTTATTTAAATCTTTCTTTAATGCATCACTAATGAATTCCTCATTATCTATAATCCATTGTTTTATATCTTTTAATACTTTTATTCTATAAGATATATCTTTAGTTGATTGTGCTAAAAAGAAATCTCTTTGTTGTTGTATATAATCTTTTATATCCATATATCATCACCATATCCTTTCTTCAATAGTACCACCTTACATTGATAAAATGCAAGTTTATGATTATAATAGAAATAAGAAGTGGAGATGAAGATATGGCAAAGTTGTTTGTTGGAAGACGTAAAGCTAATGGTTATGAGATCAATACAGATTTAAGAATAATAAGTTTTTATGAGTATTTAAATGTTGTTGAAAAAATACAAAAGAAAGAACATATTCATAGTATGAAGTATGATGAAATATTTTATATTGAAGTTGTATCACATGTTGTGAATGAAATTCGTAATGGAAGTATTAACATTTTTTTAAATGTTCATTTATGGAATGGAAAGAAGTATCATTTCCCTATATATTTTAATGATACGACAAGAGAAGAGATAAGAGAATTTATCAGACTTTTAAGAACATCTTCATTAGATATAAGAGATGAAAAGGGTTTGTTTGATGAGATTGTAAATTCTAATCAAAGAATGTGGGAACTGGTAGAAAGAATTAGTCAATAATAAAGGAGATATTTTATGGAAAGAAATAGAACTATTGATTTTATGAAGTTTATATTATCTATTGGAGTTATTGCTATTCATGCACAAGTGTTTTTCTTTGTGAGCCCTGTTCTTTATAAAACAATCACAATGGGATTATTAAGAATAGGGGTTCCTTTTTTCTTTGTTGTGTCGGGATATTTTTATTATCAACGGATTATGCAAGGAAAAGAAACAAAATCATATATTATGAAGTTAATTAAAATATTTTTAACTTTTGAAGCTATTGAAATTATCTTTCTCTTAGTTCCAATGAGTTCTTCACTTCAGCCAAATGCAATGATAGGATATTTATGGACTGCTTTAAGTGTTGGATTAGGAGGAGCCTATTGGTTTTTAATCTCACTTATTCTTTCTTTGATATTTTTAACATTGTTTTGGAAAAAGAAGAAGATATATCCATTACTCATTATTGGGTTACTTTTGTATCTTTTTGTCTTTACTATAGATAGTTATGGAGGTTTCTTTAAAGGAACTGAAATTCAATTACTTGCAAGTCTTCATACATCTTTATGGAAATGGCCACAAGCAGGATTATGTTCATCATTGTTTTATCTCTCTTTAGGTGCATTGATTTATGAAAAGAAACCAAAGATTCCTTATTTAAATATAGCATTGATTTTATCTCTAATAGGATTAATGTTAGAAGCATATTTTTTACAAAGTCATGGAGCAATGGATGGTAATTGTTATGTCATGTTAATTATAAGTGTGCCATTGCTAGTTATGTGGTGTTTAAATCATCCTCAGTTATCTTTTGATACTTCAAGACTTGGAAAAATGAGTCTTTATATTTATATGGTTCATCCAATTGTTTTAAGTCTTATAAGATGGTTATTTCCTATTCCCTATGAATTCTTGTTTATCTTTGCAGCAATTATCAGTGTTGCGATTGCATATAGAATAACGAGTAAGAATTATTATGCATAAATTGGATATAATATTGACAATATAAGAGATATTTGTTAAGGTTAGATAGAAATAAAGGCAATGAACAGAAGAGATTAAAAGGGCGTTATAGAGAGCTGATGGTAGGTGAAAATCAGTACATAACTTTTATGAGAATGGTCTGGGAGCTGTTATCTTGAATAGTGAGAGATAAACGTTAACTGCGTTAAAGTTTTAAGAGACACAATTGTGTAAAAAAGGTGGTACCGCGATAACTTCGTCCTTTATTAAGGGCGTTTTTTTATTTAAAAAAGGAGATTAATATGAAAGATAAAAATGATTATTATTTAACAACAGCAATTACTTATACTTCAGGGAAACCTCATATAGGTAATACATATGAAATTATTCTTGCTGATGCAATCGCAAGAAGTAAAAGACAAGAAGGATATAATGTTTATTTTCAAACTGGTACTGATGAACATGGACAAAAGATTGAATTAAAAGCTAAAGAAGCAGGTATACCACCAAAACAATTCGTTGATGAAAAAGCAGGAATTGTTAAACAAATTTGGGAATTAATGGATACAACATATGATAAGTTCATGAGAACAACTGATGAATATCATAAATTACAAGTTCAAAAGATCTTTAAGAAATTATATGATCAAGGTGATATTTACTTAGGACACTATGAAGGTAAATATTGTACAGCTTGTGAATCTTTCTTTACAGAATCTCAATTAGTAGATGGAAAATGTCCTGATTGTGGTGGAGAAGTTCATGATGCAAAAGAAGAAGCTTACTTCTTTAAATTATCTAAATATGCTGATCGTTTAATAAAGCATATTGAAGATCATCCAGAATTCATTCAACCAGTATCAAGAAAGAATGAAATGATGAATAACTTCTTAAAACCAGGATTACAAGACTTATGTGTATCACGTACAACTTTTACATGGTCTATTCCTGTAGATTTTGATCCTAAACATGTGGTTTATGTATGGATTGATGCATTATCTAACTATATTACAGGATTAGGTTATGATGTTGATGGAAATCATGGAGATTTATATAAGAAATATTGGCCTGCTGATTTACATTTAATTGGTAAGGATATTGTCAGATTCCATACAATTTATTGGCCAATTATGTTAATGGCTTTAGATATTCCTTTACCTAAACAAGTCTTTGGACATCCTTGGTTATTACAAGGTGAAAGTAAGATGTCTAA
>JAVWHX010000002.1:0-104351 GCA_036639875.1 Coprobacillus sp. | reverse complement strand
GTTATCGCTTTTCAATCGATTGGTCAAGAGTTATGCCAGATGGTGAAAACTTTAGTGAGGAAGGTATGCAATTCTATGATGATTATATTGATAGTATGATTGCTCACGGAATGGAACCGATGTGTTCTTTATATCATTTTGAGATGCCACAAGTACTAATGAATAAATATAATGGTTTTTATTCAAGGGTTGTTGTTGATAAATTTATTACATATGCTAATAAAATGATTGAACGTTATGGAGATAGAGTTAAGAAATGGATATCTTTTAATGAACAAAATGGAATTGCTTTAAAGGGCAAGAAAATTGCTTATGGGGCAATTTGTCCTGAAGGCGTTAATGAAGATACATTCGTTAACCAGTTGATCCATAACTCATTATATGCACATGCTAAAGTAGTAGAAAAAGTACATACTATTAAAGACGCTATGGTATTAGGAATGGTAATATATATTCCTGCTTATGCTGCAACTTGTAATCCATTAGATGAACTTGCTGCAAGAAATGAAATGAATAGAACTGAAGTATTCTTAGATGCTTTTGTTCATGGTGAATATTCTCCATATTTTATGGCAAATATGAAGAATACAAACACAATGCCTGAAATCTTAGATGGAGATTTAGAGGTTATTAAAAACAATACTGTAGATTGGCTTTCATTTAGCTATTATATGAGTTCTTTAGCTAGAAATGGTGATAGTAGTGTTATTGCTGGTGGGAACTTAAAAGTTGAATTAAACCCATATCTTGTTGCTTCTGAATGGGGTTGGACAATTGATCCATTAGGTATCAGAATAGCACTTAGAGATTTATACGAAAAATATAGATTACCTATCATGGTTGTTGAAAACGGATTTGGTATGAGAGATGTTTTTGAAAATGAAACAGTTATAGACAACGAACGTATTCAATATATGCGAGATCATATTGAACAAATTGCAATTGCAATTAATGAAGGTGTAGATTGTAGAGGATATTTAATGTGGGGTCCTATTGACATTCTTTCTTCACAAGGTGAAATGGGAAAACGTTATGGTATGATATACGTAAATAGAGATGATAAAGATCTAAAAGATATGAAACGTTATAAGAAAAAATCATTTAACTGGTTCAAAAAAGTTATCAGTACAAATGGTGAAGAAATAGAAAATGATTGTTAAATAAAAAAATATAGTGCTATTAGGCGCTATATTTTTTATACTCATTTTAAAGATATGAGAAGATTATCAAGATCTTGAATCCAACCATTGATAATCACACTGCTGTCTTCACGTTTTTCTTTGTTTTTCTCAAAGCCTTGTAATAAGTCATATTGATGAATCCAGTATTTTTTTAAATTATCAAAGAGATAGATATCTGATTTATCAAGACCACATAGATCTTGCTTTATATTTATAAAATGACTATAAACCTCATCAGCTGATATTCCCATAATTTTTTTAAAGTCTCTAAATACCCATTGACGTTCAAATATATTCATTGCTTTCCATCCATTATATTGGTCTTCAAATGTTAAAATAATTCGTTTTAACAACTCCTTCTCTACAACAAGGACTTCTTCTCTTGATACTTCTTTAGTATCAAAGTCATTAATAACTTGTATTGATGAAATCTCTTGACCATGATATTTCTTAGCATTTAAAACTGATAAAGCAAAGCCTAATCCCGCTTCTTTTACATCTATTATATGACTTTCATTCATAGCATAGAATTCCTCAATACTCATTCCCATTTGTAATGCAATCACTTCAATACTTCTTTGAGCTGTCTCAGTTTTCACCAAACCAGGACCAATCGTATAACTGTAGACATTCGTCCCCTCTAGTTCTAATGCTAGTGTCGCAGATAATTCAACTTGAGCAGTTTTAAAAGTTTCATATGCCCCCATAAAGGGTGCTGCTCCAGAAGAAGAAACAAAAACAAAACATCCCTCACCTCTTTCTTTCATATAAGGCAAGAAATAATGAGAAAGAATAATTGGGGCCTTCAGATTAACAGAATAACTTATATCCCATTCCACCAAATTCACTTTTTCTAAACTCCCAATGATTGCAATAGTTGCATTATTAAACACAACATCTGGACAACCGTGTTTGGCTACAATATCTTCACACATATCTATAACATCACTTTCAATAGACAAATCCGTTTTATAGAAGGCAGTACTATTGGGATACAAATCATTAATATATTTTGCTGTCTTTAATCCTTTTTCTTGATCAATATCAACAATAATCACGTATGCCCCCATCTCAGCAAGTGAAAGAGCAGTTTCGAAACCAACCCCACCTGCTCCACCAGTCAATAATATTTTCTTATCTTTTAATTTTTTCATCTTTATCTCCTAACCATATATGATGAAATCTTATTCAATAAAAACGAAAGTTGGTTTTTTTCATCTTCATTCAGACCACTTATTATTCTATTTCCCATATCTCGCTGATAAGCCATATATAATTCACAGAATTTCAAACCTTTTTTATCTAATTCTAATCCATAAGAGCGATAATCTTTTTGATTAATTACTCGTTTTATAAACTGTTTTCTTTCTAATCTATTAATAATGCTTGTCAAAGTACTTTTAGGCAAGTGAAGCATTGAGACATAATCTCTTAACAGTAAATCCGGAGTTGTCTTTGTTATGATAATAATTTGAATTTCTACTGGTGAGCACTCCATAAGTTCTGGATATTTTAAAACATCCTCTTCTGTAGAACTACTCATCAAAATCTCATGCCACATTTTTGAAACATGATATCCCATCTCTTCCACTTTAATTCCCCTTTCGAATATTACGAATATCGTACTTTAATAATACACGCATTTCAATTACTAATCAATAGAAAAAGAAGTAGTTATTCACTACTTCTTAAAACCTTTTTTAAATTGATCAAAGATAGAATCTTTCTTTGCTCCATTTTTTAATTTAGTATAAAGTTCTTTTTCTTCTTTAGATAACTTTGTTGGAATTTTAACATCAATTTTAACAAATTGATCACCATAGTTATCACTTCTTAAATCTTTTACACCCTTACCTTTCAAACGTAAAGTTGTTCCTGGTTGACTTCCTTCTGGTATCTTAAGAGTTACATCACCATATACAGTTGGTACATCAACTTCACATCCTAAAGTAACATCAATTGCAGATACAGGAATAGTTATCGAAATATTCTTTCCATCACGTTTAAAATGTGGATGTGGTTTTACATAGATTTCTACATATAAATCACCATTCGTTCCACCATTAGCACCTCTATGTCCTTTTCCTTGAACACGAAGTTGTTGATGAGAATCAATTCCAGCAGGTATATTTAATTCAACTGTAATTGTTTTATTAACATAACCTTTACCCTTACAATGATCACATTTTTCTTTTACAACTTTACCTGTTCCATTACAATCAGGACAAGTTGTTTGATTAACAAATGTTCCAAATGGAGAACGTTGTTGAGTACGAATTGTTCCTGTCCCATTACAACGAGAACATGTATGAACATCATTAGGTGTTTTAGCACCTGTTCCATGACAATGAGAACATTGCTCATCAAAATTAATTTTTATTTCTGTCTTTTTACCTTTAATCGCATCCATGAAATCAATTTCTAATTGAACATAACGATCTTCGCCACGCATTGGACCAGTCTTTCTTTGACGTTGTCCGCCACCACCAAAAAACGAACCAAATATATCTCCTAAGTCAACATCTTCAAAACCTCCGAAGCCTCCACCAGCTCCACCATATCCAGCTTGTTGATCAAATGCAGCATGTCCATAACGATCATATGCAGCTTTTTTATTATCATCAGATAAAACTTCATACGCTTCTTGAACTTCTTTAAACTTATCCTCTGCACCTGCTTCTTTGTTGACATCAGGGTGATATTTCTTAGCCATTTTTCGATATGCTCTTTTTATTTCATCAGCACTAGCACTTTTTGAAACACCAAGCACCTCATAATAATCTCTTTTATCAGCCATTCTCTCACCTCTTGACTAGATAAAACCAAGGCAAAGCCTTGGCTTTATTCTATTAGTTCTTTTCTGTAAAATCTGCATCAACAACATCATCATTAGCAGCTGTATCTCCAGTTGGATTAGCTCCTTGTTCTTGTTGATATTGGTATGAAGCCATTTGTTGAGCCACTTGTTCTAACTCAGCCATTTTTGCTTCTAATGTAGCCATATCATTTTCATCTAAAGCTTTCTTTAATTCATCTTTTAAAGCATTAGCTTGTGTTTTTTGAGTTTCATCAATCTTATCACCTTGTTCAGCCATTGCTTTATCAATTTCATTAATCATTTGTTCAGCTTTATTTCTTGTTTCAATATCTTTACGTTTTTGTTCATCATCAGCTTTATTAGCTTCAGCTTCTTTAACCATTCTATCAATTTCTTCATCACTTAAACCAGTTGAGTTTTGAATAGTAATAGATTGTTCTTTTTGTGATTTCATATCTTTAGCTTTAACATTAACGATACCATTAACATCAATATTAAATGTAACTTCAATTTGAGGTACTCCTCTAGGAGCAGATTCAATACCATCTAATTTAAATAAACCTAATTGTTTATTATCTTTAGCCATTGATCTTTCACCTTGTAATACATTAACATCAACTGCAGGTTGATTATCAGCAGCAGTAGAGAAGATTTGAGATTTAGTTGTTGGAATTGTTGTATTTCTTTCGATTAATACAGTCATAACTCCACCCATAGTTTCAATACCTAATGATAATGGTGTAACATCTAATAATAAGATATCTTTAACATCACCAGCGATAACTCCACCTTGAATAGCAGCTCCCATAGAAACAACTTCATCAGGGTTAACACCTTTGTTAGGTTCTTTTCCTAACAATCTCTTAACAGAATCTTGTACAGCAACAATACGTGTAGAACCACCAACTAATAAAACTTGATCGATTTCACTTACATTTAAACCAGAATCACTTAAAGCTTGTTTTACAGGTCCTTCAGTTCTCACTACTAAATCATGAGTTAATTCATCAAATTTAGCTCTTGTTAATGTTAACTCTAAATGTAAAGGTCCACTAGCTCCAGCAGAGATAAATGGTAATGAAATTTGAGTTTGCATCATACCAGATACATCTTTTTTAGCTTTTTCAGCAGCTTCTTTTACACGTTGCATAGCCATTTTATCTTGTGCTAAATCAACACCTTGGTCTTTCTTAAATTCAGCAACAATCCAATCCATAACTTTTTGGTCAAAGTCATCTCCACCTAATTTGTTATCTCCTGCAGTTGCTAATACTTCAAAAGTACCATCAGCTAAATCTAAGATAGAAACGTCAAATGTTCCTCCTCCTAAATCATAAACTAATACTTTTTGTTCAGTATCTAATTTATCAACACCAAATGCTAAAGCAGCAGCAGTTGGTTCATTAATAATACGTTCTACATCTAACCCAGCAATTTTACCAGCATCTTTTGTTGCTTGACGTTGTGCATCATTGAAATATGCAGGAACAGTAATAACTGCTTTTGTAACAGATTCACCTAAATAAGCTTCTGCAGTTGCTTTTAAGTTTTGTAAAATCATTGCAGAGATTTCTTGTGGTGTATAATCTTTTCCGTTAACTGTTTCTTTATGACTAGTACCCATATGTCTTTTTACTGACATAATTGTATCTTTATTTGTAACTGCTTGACGTTTTGCAGCTTCACCAACAATAATTTCATCATTTTTAAATGAAACAACAGAAGCAGTTGTTCTTAATCCTTCTGGATTAGCAATTACTTTTGATTCTCCATTTTCCATAACACTCACGCATGAGTTTGTAGTACCTAAGTCAATACCAATAATCTTATTTCCCATAATTTAATTCCTCCTTGAATTTATTCATTTACTTTCACTAAAGATGCACGAATAACGCGATCTTTTAATTTGTAACCTTTTTGTAATTCTTCTACTACTATATTTGAACCATAATTTTCATCTTGTGCAGTCATAACTGCTTGATGAACATTAGGATCAAATTCTTTACCTTGAGCTTCAATAACTTCTACTCCACTCTTTGTAAGAATTGCCATTAATTGATCAAATATCATTTGATAACCTTTTAAAAATGTTTGAACTTCTTCGCTAGCATCTTTTACATTTAAAGAACGTTCAAAGTTATCAACAACAGGAAGTAATTCCTCAATAAAAGATTGCATCATAAACTTCATAGAATCCTGATGTTCTTTTTGAAGTCTTCGCTTAGAGTTTTCCATATCTGCAAACACTTTATAATAATCTGTTTTCCAAGTATCTACTTCTTTCTCTAATTGAGCAATTTTATCATCCAATGAAACTTCAACAACTTCTGGATTTTCAACAACTTCTTCTACTTCATCAATAATCTCTTCTACTTTTTCTTCTTTTTCTTTACTCATTCTTTCACCTCTATTCATCTTCCTCTTCATTACCTAAAACTTCTTCTAGGCTTTTCGAAATATATTCAACTAAAGAAACAACTTTTTCATAAGGCATACGTGTAGGCCCAATAACTGAAATTGATCCTTTAGACTCCCTACCTGTCTTAAAAGATGCAGAGATAACAGAAACATCACTTAAATTTTCAATTGGTGATTCATTTCCAATTCTAACACAAACCCCATCTTCTTCATGAATATTCTCTAATATCTTCCAAGATTGAGAATTCTCAAAAGCAGATACCAATCTTCGAAGTTTATTGACATCATTATACTCTGGTTGATACAACATATTTTCTTTACCAGAGAAATAAACATGACTATTCGCAAACTTCATAAACGCCTCTAAGAAAGCATTAAACAAAACCTCATGTTCTTTAACCCGCGCACTTAGAATTGGCCTTACATCACGTTCTAAACGAAAAGCAACTTGATTAATAGGTGTTCCATCTAATAATTCATTCATAACACTAACGCAGCTTGTTAAATCATCCATATAAGCACTATTCTTAATATTAAACATTCTGTTTTCTACATGCCCTTTATCCGTTACAATAATTGCCGTCACAGTATTTTCCCCTAAAGGAACAAGTGTAATGTTTTGCAAACATTCATAACTCGAATCAGGACCTAATGCCACAGTTGTTAAATGTGTTAATTCACTTAACATTTGACAACTCTCTTGAATGATTTCATTTAATGAACGATGTCTATCACCAAGTAATACTGCAACTTGATTTTTGACTTCATCATCAACACTTGGTTGTAAGAGCGTATTTACATAAAATCGATATCCCTTCGTTGAAGGAATTCGACCAGATGAAGTATGCGTCTTTTCCAAGAATTCAGTTTCCTCAAGATAAGACATTTCATTTCGAATTGTCGCACTTGAATAAGGAAGTTGATATTTTTCCATCAATGTTTTAGAACCAACTGGTTCAGCTGTTTCTACAAACTCTTCAACAATACATTTAAATATCAGTAATTGTCTCGCCGATAGCATATTCACCCTCCTTTAGCACTCTTTTTACCTCTGTGCTAATTTTATTATACTCATCTTTTTAGCAGTGTCAACCATTTAGTGCTAAAAACTAAAAAAAGAAAGTTAACTTAACTTTCTCAACACTATCAATATACATTCAAAACTCTATTATTTATAAACACTGACCAAAACTATGATTTGAACTATATAGAAAATGAGAAACATTCCATTTCTTATATATGTTTTCTTTATTTCTTTAAGTTGAATTTGATCATATGGCAATATGTCCTTATCCAATTTCTTTAAATCAATATAAAAATCTTTTAAGAGCAAAAACCAACATATAGCTATAGTTATCCCATTAGTCACCACAAAATACAATAAATCAGGATACTTAGTACTTTCTGTCACTACCCTAGCAATAACCGTTGTTATAACACCTAGCCATAAAAAGATAAAATCTATACTTAAAATTTTCTTACATTTATACTCTTCTGCTCTTTTATCACTATAAACTATATAAGCCATATAAAAATCAATGATTAAAAGTGCAATACTTACTATAATATTCATTCTTACCCCCTATGCTTTATTAAAACTATCCTTAATCAATAAAATCAACAAGAATGTTATTTAAATAATTCAGCCCTAAGGGTGTTGTTTTTAAATAACGTTTTTCTATAATTAACATGTTTAATTTTATGTATTTATCAATAACATCTTTATACTTAACTTCAATATCCATTTCAAACAATTGTTTAATTTCATCAAGATCAATACCTGCAGTTAATCTTAACCCCATCATCATCTTTTCAAACAATTCATCCTCTTTTTCAAGTTGAATATCTTGGTCTAAATACTGATGTTTAAGATACTTTGTTAAACTACGTGTATTTTCAAAGCGATGATGTTGAACTAAAGAATGTGCCGATAATCCAACTCCATCATAATCGTGATAATTCCAGTAAGTGAGATTATGCAAAGATGGTTTAACCTTATAATAATTACTCACTTCATAATGTTGGAAACCATATTCTTTTAAAGATTTATTAATGTGATCATACCATAATGCATCCTGTTCATCATCTAAAGGAATATAACCATCTTTCTTTAATGATGTATGATCTTCTAATATCAATGAATAAATAGAAACATGAGAAATATCCAATTGATTTATTAACTTTATATCTTCATCTATATCTTCTAATGTTTGATGAGGAAGTCCATAAATAAGATCTATATTGATATCTTGAATACCTTTATTTCGAGCTTCTTTAATCAATTCAATAGCTTGTAAAGATGTATGATAACGTTGAATATCTTTTAAAAGATGATCATGAAATGTTTGAACTCCAATACTTAATCTATTTATTCCATACTTTATACACAAATCTAACTTTTCAGAATCCATAGATTCTGGATTGACTTCTATTGTATATTCTTGAGTTCTTAAAGAAAAAGATTTGAGAATATCTAGCAACTTTTTTAACTGTTCTAATGATAAAGAAGAAGGAGTTCCTCCTCCAATATAAATTGTATCATAATTATCATTCAGATTTTTATCCTTTATTTCAAAAGATAACGCTTCTAAATATTCATCTACCCATTTTTCATTATAGAATACTTTTGCAAAATCACAATATGCACAGATATGATTACAAAAAGGAATATGGACATATAAAGATTTCATTATAGACCAAATTCCTTTGCTAAACCACCAAGTGATGTTTCTTTATAAGCACTTGATAAATCTTTACCCGTTTCTTTCATAACACGCACAATCGCATCAAATGAAACTTTATTCTTTCTCATATATCCAAGTTGTTTTGCCATCATAGCGGCATCTAATGCACGTAAAGACCCATATCCATTTCTTTCAATACACGGAATTTGAACATATCCGCCAACTGGATCACATGTTAATCCAAGATTGTGTTCTAGTCCCATTTCAGCAGCATATTCTATCAATGAGTTATTCAATTCATAAATATAAGCCATTGTTGCTGCTGCCATTGCACAAGCTGTCCCAACCTCTGCTTGACAACCTCCATCAGCACCTGAAATAGTTGCATTCGTTTTCACAATATTTCCAAACAATCCACCAATCGCTAAAGCCTTGATCAAATCTTTCTTTTCAACATGTAATTGTTTATAACAATAATAAAGGATTGCTGGCATAATCCCACTCGCTCCACAAGTTGGTGCAGTTACAATTTGTCCTCCATCAGCATTCTCTTCTGAAACAGCATAAGCATAACTCGTTATAAATAATCTTTCACGGTCAGCTTCTCTTCTGGTATTTTGAGCATGTTGATACATTGATTTTGCAACTCTTTTTAGTTTAAGTTTGCCATGAATAGTTCCTTCTTTTTTCAAACCATTATGAACACTTAAAAACATGGCATCTAAGATTTCATGTAAAAACTCTTCAATATTTTCATCTTCATTTTCTAATATATAATCATATAATGACATACCACTCTTATCAACATATTCTAATATTTCATCCATTGTATTTAGCATATATACTTGCTTTACATTTTCTTCCATATCACCTTTAAATAAAATTGATCCACCACCCACTGAATAGACTTCAATTGCTTTCACTTCCTTATCTTGATTATCAAAAACATGAATAATCATTCCATTAGGATGAAAAGGCAAACTATCACTCTTAAAAGAAAACGTGACTTTCTTTGGAGAAAAAGTCTCTTCAATAATATAGTCAGTTAAATGC
Source organism: Coprobacillus sp. (assembly GCA_036639875.1). Taxonomy (GTDB): domain Bacteria; phylum Bacillota_I; class Bacilli_A; order Erysipelotrichales; family Coprobacillaceae; genus JAVWHX01. Next base: position 94,197 of record JAVWHX010000002.1, on the reverse strand, counting down.
CCTTTACCTGTTAAAGATAAAGACCCATATAAATCAACATGAAAGTAAGCAGCATCTGGATATAATTTTAAAACTCTCTTTGCTGCTCTTTGAGGACCCATTGTATGAGACGAAGAAGGTCCAACTCCTATTTTATATAACTCTCTTAATGATTCCATTCCTCTGCTCCTTGAATTCTAATTAAAAACAATTCTAATCCTCTGAATCTATCAACCTTACCTGTTTTAATATCAACATCTAACTTTGATAATTCATCTAATTTTCTCAACAATTCCTTAATCTCAAAATCTTTACCATCTTGTCTAATATATTTTAAACGATAAGGATTCAAAGATAACATCTTTGCAATTTCTTGATCATTATATCCTTTTCTATCTAATAGTTTTACTTGATATAACAATCTCAAAGAATTCGCTATTAAAACAATCAATTTAATAGGTTCTTCATTATTAACCATTAAATCTTTATATATTTGAACACTCTTGCCAGTTTGTTTATTCAAAATAGCTTTCGTTAATTCAAAAACATTTTCTTCTACTTGCTTTGTAACCATTACATCAATAGTGTCTTTAGTAATATGTTTTGTATACAAACAAAGTTTATTAACTTCCTGAGAAATTTCTAATAAATCACTAGGCATACGTGATAGAAATAACTCTAAAGCAACTTTCTCTATTTCACAGCCTCTTGCTTTAATAGCTTGATCTGTTGCTTTAAATAATTGATGATGATCAAGTTTCCCTATTTCAAAAAACTCAGCCTTTTTCTTTAATTCCTTCACAATCTTTTTTCTTTCATCAAAATTCTTTTTATCATGATAAATAACAAAGAGTGTTGAAGGATTATCATAATCCAAATATTTCATAAATGCTTTGATATCATCTTCACTAGCATCATTTTGTTTTTGAGTTGTTAAAAACATTGGATTTCTAACAACAATCATCTTATATTCAGTTAAAAATGGAGGTGTTAAAGCATCTTCAAGAATAACTGGTATTGATGTTTCATTACACCAATAAGTTATCATATTCATATCCTCATCTTTAATATGATATTGTTTTTTTAATGAAGATAGTTTTTGTTCCATCAATAACTTTTCTTCACCATAAATGACATAGTTCATGCAATCACCCCACTTATTCATTATACATGAATCACCTAAAAATGTAACGTGATTTTAAATAAAAACGAAGATGAAACATTCCATCATTATCTGTTCTTAGTATGGTTATGTTTTTGCGTTTTAATCTTTCTATAACGATTGCAGAGGGATGTCTATACATATTATTCTTTTTTACACCTATCATCGCTATACGAGGTTTACACATTTGTAGTATTTCTACAGACGTAGACGTTTGGCTACCATGATGTCCAACCTTTAGAATATCAACTTTCGTTTCTCCATACTTTTCAAATAACTCTTTTTCAACTTCCACTGATGCATCACCAGTCAGCAACATTGAAAAATCATGAATATCTATTTTCATAATCAGTGATTGATCATTGGTATCAGTGTAATATGTATCAGTTTTTAACATTTTAACTTTCATTATCCCTATTTCACGATATTCTTCATATTCATCAATAACATGATCAACTCTAAAATTATTAAGCAATGATTCTAATGCGCCATTATGATCAAAATCACTATGTGATATATAGACATAATCAAGATGATGAATACCAACTGATTTTAAATATGGAATAATTGTTTTGGTTGCTAAATCAAAATCTTTATTACCACCTGTATCAATCAGTATATTACCTTGATTCATCGGCAATCGAATTAATGTACAATCCCCCTGTCCTACATCAATCATTGTAATTTCTCCATATATCTTATATTCACTATAACCATAAAACACTAACATCAAAGCAATCATCATACTTACATATTTTTGAATTGACTTTCTGAGTTCCATTTTATATACAATCATAAAGAAAAGATAATAATACATAATAACAAATATAAGATTTGGTTTTGAAAACATAAAAAATGTATTACAAAAATCCAAGAAAGATAAAATTGATTGTAAAATATAAATACATATGTAAAGAATTGATTGTATATAAGGAATAAAGATTGTAATAACAGTTAAACAATAAAACAATTCAATAAAAGGTGTCATAATTACCCCTACAATTAAAGAAACAATAGGAATCTGATAATTTAAATTGAGCAAGATTGGAATACTTGATAAATAGATAAGCACTGTTGAATACTTGATGTTCTTTGTTATTAAAACAATAAAATATATAAAATAAGAAAACACAAAAGAAACACTAAAGATAATATAGGGATTATACAGAAATGAAATCATCACTAAAAATGATAAAACATCTAACTGATGAAACCATTTTTTAAACAACTCATACAAAATCAAAACAAAGAACGCTCTATATAAGGATATTTGCATAGGTATGGAAAAAACATATATTCCAATAATCAAATATGCAATAATCTTTGATAATCGCTTTTGAAAGAACAAGCCCAACCCTCTTTTTAACATAAAAAACATTAAATGAACATGCATTCCAGATAATGCAAACATATGAACCAATGATAATTCACTCAATTGAAGATATTCATCTTCAATATCTTCGGTTCTTTCTCCAAATAAAAAAAGCCTTTGATAATTTTGTATATCCAAAGACGATGAAAAACGATTTTCTATCCATTGATAGATTTGAAAATCTTGTTGATAATCAATAATTCTTTCTAATTTTGCTTTATAAAATATCTTTTGACTATATAGATATATTTGTTCATTAAAAGCATTATCATTTGTATTAGCATTCATTTCTAGAGGTGAAATCTCACAAGTTAAGTTATCATTAAAATGAAATTCCTCTTCATGATAAAGTTTAATTGTTCCTATATCACTTTTTAAATAACAATATTTATCTCCTGTTTTTATAACTGTACCAGATAAAGTTGTCGGAAGTTTCTCATCATGAGATTGTGGTATCAACATCAACAAACAACAACCAATCGCTATAAGAAGATGCTTATATGTCAAACGATAGTAAAGCCATACTAAATATAAACATAGAAATAAATAAAAAAGAGGATGAAAGTATCTACCTAAAATCGTTAATATACTTCCTACTGCATAATAGAATAAATGATATCTTACAAGCATAAGAATTCTCGCAATCTTAAATATGTCTTTTCACCGATTCCACTTACATTCATAATATCTTCAATACAGCTAAATCCATTCTCATTTCTATAATCAATGATCTTTTGAGCAGTTTTTTCACCAACCCCTTTAATTGTCATAAATTCTTCTTTAGTAGCTTTATTTAAGGAAATTGTATTGACTCCAATAGCAGGAAGATAAATCCTAGATTCATCCTTTATGGGAGCAGATAACGATAAAGCCTCTAAATTAGCCTTTGAACTTATACCTACCTTATTCACAATATCTTGAACATTCATATCTCCCTCATATTCATACTTTCCTTGTTTTAAAAATTCACCTTCTAAAACAACATAAGACATTTGTTTCTCTTCAGTTTTTTTAACTTCAGGATTTTGAAAATCATAGACAATTGAACAAACAACCAATAATATAAAACCAATGACTTGAATTTTCTTATTCATTATTTTCCTCCTTAATTATATTTGCTTAAAACAAATTACAGAACATAAAAAAAGAATCCTAAGATTCTTTAACTATTTTAAAATGTTCATAAGCAAGTTCAGTAACAACTCTTCCTCTTGGTGTTCTTTTAATTAAACCTGTTTGTAACAAATAAGGTTCATAGACATCTTCAAGAGTCATTGGTTCTTCTCCAATACTAGCAGCAATGGCTTCTAAGCCTACAGGACCACCTCTAAAGCGATGAATGATCCCTAATAGATATTTATGATCAACGTCATCTAAACCAAGCTCATCTACCTTTAATCTTTGTAATGCTTCAATTGTCATTTTCTCACTAATCACACTATCCCCATTATATTGAGCAAAATCTCTTACTCTTCTAAATAAACGATTTGCTATTCTTGGTGTTCCTCTAGAACGTTTCGCCAGTTCTTTAATAGCACCCATATCCATATCCATTTGATAAACACGACTTGTTCGATTAATAATACTCATCAATTCTTCTTCATTATAATATTCCAATTTAGAAATAATTCCAAAACGATCTCTTAATGGTGCAGATAAATCACCAGCTCGAGTCGTAGCTCCTACAAGAGTAAATGGTGGTAAATCAATACGTACAGAACGTGTAGATGCTTCCTTACCAATCACAACATCGACACAGAAATCCTCCATTGCAGGATATAAGATTTCTTCAATCACCTTATTTAAGCGATGAATTTCATCAATAAATAAGACATCGCCTGGTTCTAAAGACGTTAAAATTGCTACCAAATCACCAGTCTTTTCAATACTAGGACCAGTTGTTGTTTTCAAATGAGTTCCCATCTCATTTGAAATAATCATAGACATCGTTGTTTTTCCTAAACCTGGTGGTCCATATAACAACACATGATCCAATGATTCATTTCTTAACTTAGCAGCTCCTACAAAAACTTTCAAATTATTCTTTAAGTCATTTTGACCAACATATTCTTCAAAAGATTGAGGACGAAGTTGATTTTCTTCATCATCATTATGAATATTCACATCTAGGATATCTCTATCATCCATTATGCTTACCTCCTATTATATCTTAACTAATAAACCTAATGCTTTTTTAACAAATCCATTTGTATCTAATTTTTCATTTGATAAAGCATTCATAGCCTTATCAACATCTTGTCGTCTATATCCTAAAGCAATTAATACTTCTGTTGCCTCATCAAATTCAGCTGAAGTCAAAATCGTCTCACTCATTGAAACATTAAACTTACCTTGTAGATCTAATATAATCTGTTGAGCTGCTTTTGGTCCTATACCAGGTATCTTCTTTAAATAAGCAATATTCTTAGATTCAATCGCTTGAATAATCGCTTGAACATCACCAGTTGCTAAAATACCAATTGCTGTTTTACACCCTATCCCTTTTACCAATATTAATTTTAAGAAAAGTTCTTTTTCTTCTTTTGTTATAAAACCAAATAATAAAATAGCATCTTCTTTCACTTGTTGATAAATATAAACCAATGTTTCTTTACCTTTTGTAAATTGATATGGATTAGAAACATAAATAAGATAACCCATTCCATGGTTATCTACAACAATATAATCCTTTGCCATATCAACAATTATTCCTTGAATATAACTATACATACATAACATCCTCTTCTCACATTTGAAAATATTATAACATAAAAACTCTCATAATGAGAGTCTTTCTTACATAAATAAACATAAAAGAATTGGTAAAAACATTGCAGGAATATAATTCATCAATTTAATTTTTGTAGCACCTAATAAATTAAGACCAGTTGCTATAATAACCAATGAACCTACACATGTCATTTCATTAATAACAGATGTTGTCAGTAAGGGAGCAGCTAACGTTGCAAGAAATGTTAATCCACCTTGATAAACCAACACAACTACCCCTGATAACATAACCCCTATACCTAATGTAGAAGCAAAGATCATTGAAGAACATAAATCTAATGTTGATTTTGTATAAAGCATTGTATTATCACCTAACAAACCAGCATTAAGACATCCAACAATTGTCATTGAACCTACACAAAATAATAAACTTGATGTAATTAAACCTTCAGATAAACTATGTTTACCTTCTTGCTTTTTTACAAACTTAGCTTCTAACTTCTGAATACCACTTGTAATACGACGATCAATATCGATACCTTCACCAATAACAACACCAATCACCATAGAGATAATCATAACCAATGTTTTTTCACCTTTAAATGCACCTTGAACCCCTATAAAAATCGTGCATAAACCAAGGGCTTTCATCATTTGATTACTAATTCTTTCTGGAATACCTTTATTAACCAATAAACCTATTGAGCTTCCAACAAGAACAGCAAGTGTATTAATAAGAGTTCCTAACATACCTGTTTCCCCTTAATCATAGAAATCGAATTCAAAATCAAGAATTCTAATTGTATCACCTTGACCAACACCAGCAGCACGTAATGCTTCATCTAAACCAATGTTACGCATTTTAATAGCAAAACGTTTAACACCATCATCACTATTCAATGCAGCCATAGAAACAATCTTTTCAACTTTTTCTCCAGTAACTTCCCATACTCCATTACCTTCATTATGAATATCAAAACTGATTTCATCTTTATTTTCAAATGTATAAAGAACACTGTTTTCCATTTCTTCTTCAATCGTTGCGAATGAAGGAGTCTTTTCTAACAAGTCAGCAATTGCATACATTGGCATATCAACGCCTTCTTGAATAAGTGCAATCACAGGGAAAATAGGGATATCTTCACCTAGTTTTTCTTTAAAATTCTTTAAATTCTCTTCAGCACCTATTTCATCCATTTTATTAGCAAGAATAATTTGTGGTCTTTCTAACAAACGATACTTATATTCACCTAATTCTTTGTTGATTGCTAAATAATCATCATATGGATCTCTACCTTCAGTTCCACCCATATCAACAACATGAACAATAACACGACATCTTTCAATATGTCTTAAGAATTGATGTCCTAAACCTTTACCTTGACTTGCTCCTTCAATTAACCCAGGTAAGTCTGCCATAACAAAAGATCTACCATCTTTTGCTTGAACAACACCTAAGTTTGGAACAATTGTTGTAAAGTGATAATCTGCAATTTCAGGTTTTGCACGAGTAACAACTGATAAGAAAGTTGACTTTCCAACTGATGGGAATCCAACCAATCCAACATCCGCCAATAACTTTAACTCACAAGTTAAATTATATTTAGACCCTGGTTCTCCTCTTTCACAAATTGTTGGTGCAGGATTACGACTTGTCGCAAAACGCGTATTCCCTCTACCGCCACGACCACCTTTAGCAATCACAGCAATTTGTCCATCCTCAGTTAAGTCAGCTAATATTTTACCAGTATCTTCATCTGTAATCACTGTCCCAACTGGAACATTTAAGATTCTATCACCTGCATCAGCACCATGCATTTTCTTAGCCATTCCATTTTCACCGCTTCTGGCTTTATACTCACGATGATATCTAAAATCTAACAATGTAGAAAGAGAAGTTGTTGCTTGAAATATAATACTTCCACCTTTTCCACCATCTCCACCAGAAGGTCCACCTTTAGGTACATGTGCTTCACGTCTAAATGCAACAACACCATCTCCACCTTTACCAGCTTCAACGTAGATTTTTACTTTATCTATAAACTTCATTTTACATCCTCCTCTTTACTAGAAAAAAGAATCCCTATTAAAGGGATTCCCTATTAAGCAGCTGGATAAACAGAAACTTTAGTTCTTGTTCTTCCGTCTCTTTCGAATTTAACAACACCATCTACTTTAGAAAATAATGTGTCATCTCCACCTTTACCAACATTTACACCAGGATGAATTTTAGTTCCTCTTTGTCTGTAAATGATTGAACCTGCTGTACAATATTGCCCATCAGATAATTTAGCACCTAATCTTTTAGATTGAGAATCACGACCATTTCTCGTTGACCCAACACCCTTTTTAGATGCGAATAATTGTAAGTCTAATTTAAACATCATAAGATTATACCTCCGTCTTTATTATTTCAATATATTTATGATAAGATTCCTCAACAGTTCTTAATATTGTTTCAAATGTCTCTAGTATCAATTGAACATCATCTCGAACTTGATTTACCTTAATATCTATATAACCATCTCTAATTTGAATAACTCCTAATTCATTTTCAAGAAATCCAACATGAGCCAATTGATTAGCAATTCCAATGCAAGCAGTACTTACACCAGCACAAACCAAATCTTTTCCATGTTCAGCACTATCAGCATGACCAGAAACATTCAGTGAAACGATATACTTATTATCTTGTTTGATAATAACTTTGATCATTATTCTTCAACTTTTTTAGTTGTTTTTTTAGCTGCTGGTTTTTTTTCAGCAGTTTCTTTTTTTGCAGTTGTTTTCTTAGCAGCTGGTTTCTTTTCAGCAGTTGCTTTTTTAGCTGGAGCTTTTTTTACTTCAGTAGCAGTTGCTTCTTTAGCAACAGTTTCAGCTTTTTCAGCTTTTGCTCCAATTCCTTCAATCACTAATTTAGTATAAGGTTGTCTATGACCTTGTTTTTTATGATAGTGTTTTTTAGGATTGTATTTGTAAATAATAACTTTCTTTTCTTTACCTTGTTTTTCAACCGTAGCTGTAACAGTAGCACCTTTAACATAAGGGTTACCAATTTTAACTGTTTTATCTCCAACAAGTAATACTTTGTCAAAAGTAACAGTTTGACCTGCTTCAACATCTAATTTTTCAACAAAGATTGTATCTCCTTGTTCAACTTTTAACTGTTTTCCACCAGTTTCAATAATTGCGTACATGATGTACCTCCTTTATAATTTGTTCTCAGACTCGCCAACCAAGGCAGCTAGGCTTTAATACCTTTTATGTGCGGTTGTAGCTAGAGGTCTACAACATAAGCATTTTAGCACTTTTAGTCGTCCTCGTCAATGTTTTTTTCAGAAATATCATCTTCGTTGTATGAATATAATTATATTCTACAAAACATAAAGATACAATTCTCATCATAACTTGGATATTGAACATCAAAATCATTTACATCAACAACATTAAAGCCATAATTTTTTTGATAATGAGAAACAAGCCTTCCTTCTGCTTCATCTGCTGCAAATAATCCTATACCAAATATACCAACTTCATTCTGAACCAACTTTACTAACGGAATAATAAAATCATTAAAGATAATTATCCCCATTTTCCTATTACTCATTATCGACTTCACATAATGTATATTTGTTGCAAAATTCTCTAATAAAATAACAGGGATTAGGGATTTATAAATACTCTGACTTTGATTTCGATCAATACTTAAAAAAGAAAAAGCACTTATCGAAAAATAAGCAGCAACCTCTTTTGTAAAAGTATCTACAACTAGATAAGTTATAGATTTATGATTACAAAAAGAATATAAAGCATTTTTCTTTAAGTACTTAGCTAGATTCGAGTTAATCTTAGACTTAAAACTATTGATTTGTTTTAAATACTCTTGAAATGTAGATTCGTTTAATAAGATAAGTTCCAAATCAAATTCGTTTTTCATCTTTAAATCTACATATTCCCTCTGCAATAAGTTCCATTTTATACTGAAGTACGATATCTTTTCTTGCCTCAGTATCATACTTAGGAAACTTATTCATTTTCTCTTCAAAAGACTTTTGAGCAACCTTATCTCGATATTGTCGTCTCATAAACATCGCCTCCTCTTCTTTATATCTATTATATACATATCTTATTTTACATTTCAATATTTATTTGCATTATGCAAAAAGAATGCGTAAATATTTACACATTCTTATTTGTTTCTTGGATGAGCATGATCATAGACTTCTTTAAGATGTTGATTTGTTACATGCGTATAAACCTGAGTTGTTGAAAGATTAGAATGCCCTAACAATTCTTGAACAACTCTAATATCAACACCTTGTTCTAAAAGATGAGTAGCAAATGAATGTCTAAAAGTATGTGGATGAATCTTTTTAGTTGCATCATAATTTAAAGTGATACGATTCACAACATCTTCAATTCCTCGGTTTGTCATCTTTCTTCCAAACTTATTAACAAATACATAGGAATGAGTCTCGTGTTTAGCACTCATTAATTCATTTCTTTCACTATCTATATAATCCTTTAGACATTTCCCAGCAAACTCATGAAATGGCACATAACGATCCTTATTTCCTTTACCATGAATCAATAAAAGTTGTCGATTAAAATCTATTTGTTGTAATGTAAGATTAACAACTTCAGAACAACGTAATCCTGAGGCATACATTAATTCTAACATAGCTTGGTTTCTTCTTCCTAACAAAGAACTCACATCAATACTATCTAACAACCCCATCATTTCATCAATATATAAGAAATCAGGATTTGTTTGAGGAACTTTTAAAGAATCTACAAGCATAAATGGATTATCATCAAGATATTCCTCTCTTTGTAAAAAACGATAAAAACCTCTCATACAACTGATCTTATGATTAATTGTTTTATGCCCTAATCCTTCATCATGAAGTTTTGCTAAATAACTTCTTAACAAACGATATTTCACTTTAGATAAATCATCAATATCTTCTTGTCTTAAAAATTCAACAAAATGACGAATCTCTCTTTGGTATCCTTCAATTGTTAATACCGAATAATTCCTTTGGTATTTCAAATAATCAAGATATTCTTGAATATATGTTTCAAGATCAGTCATGGTCTAGAAATTCTTTCATTGCATCAATAGCTCTAGATGCATATGCCGCTTTACGTTCTTTCTTTTTAATCTTTTCTTCAAAACTAGGTAGAATACCAAAATTAGCTTTCATTGGTTGAAAATCAGATTCATCACCATGTGTAATATAATAAGCAAGTGCTCCCATAACTGTATTCACTGGGAAAACAAGTTGTTTTTCACCAAGTAGATATCTTGCCATGTTCATTCCAGCAACCATTCCACTTTGTGCCGATTCAACATACCCCTCAACACCAGTCATTTGACCTGCAAAAAATAAATCTTCACGATTCACAAATTGATATGTAGGTTTTAAATACTTAGGTGAACAGATAAAGCAATTACGATGCATAACACCATAACGAACAATCTGAGCATTTTCTAATCCAGGAATCATATGAATAATACGATCTTGTTCATTCCACTTTAAATGTGTTTGAAAACCTACAATATTATATAAAGTTCCTACTGCATTATCTTGTCTTAATTGAACAACAGCACAATCTCTTTTGCCACCATCTTTTTCTAAACCAACGGGTTTCATAGGACCAAACAACAAAGTTTGTTTTCCTCTTCTTGCCATTTCTTCAAAAGGCATACATCCTTCAAAGAACTTTTCTTCAAAATCTTTTGGTTTTACAACTTCAGCATTCATCAATGCATCATAGAAAACATCAAATTGTTCATGACTCATAGGACAATTGATATATTCAGCATCACCTTTATCATATCTTGATTTATAATAAGCAATATCAAAATTAATACTCTCTTTTGTAACTATCGGTGCTGCAGCATCATAAAAATAAAAGTACTCTTCTTTTAATAAATCTTTAATTGCTAAAGAAAGAGGTTCACTTGTAAGTGGCCCAGAAGCAATAATTGTTGGACCTTCTGGAATTTTACTCACTTCTTCATGAATCACTTCAACAAGTGGATGAGAAGAAACAAAATCAGTAATAGCTTTAGAAAAGCCATCTCTATCTACTGCTAAAGAACCCCCCGCAGGAACTTGATGCAAACGTGCAAATTTCATAATCAAACTATTATTCATTTGCATTTCTTCTTTTAAAACACCAACCGCATTTGAAAGTCCATCAGCACGTAAAGAATTTGAACAAACAAGTTCTGCAAAATTCTCACTTTTATGAGCATCTGTCATTTTCACTGGTCTCATTTCATATAAGCGGACTGGGATATCACGTAAAATTAATTGATATGTTGCTTCAACTCCCGCTAAACCAGCACCTATAACATTGACTTTTTCCATTTCATCGCACTTCCTTTCTATCCAAAAAGCCCCTTAAGGGACTTTTTACTTAATAATTGTCTTACACTTCGGATAACCAGAACAAGCTTTAAATTCCCCAAATCGCCCTCTTTTAATAACAATTGGACTTCCACAATTTGGACAAACTTCATCTGTTTCCTTAGGTTCAGACTTCTTATCATTCTTTATATATTTACATTCAGGATAATTAGAACAAGCTTCAAACTGTCCAAAACGACCTTTCTTAAAGATCATAGGACTTCCACATTTAGGACAAGCTTCTCCAGTTTCTTGAATTTCATCTGGTTCTTTTTTAACATACTTACATTCAGGATAATTCCCACAAGCTACAAAAGTACCAAACTTACCTTTTCTTTCTACTAATTCTCCACCACATTCAGGACAAACTTCACCAGTCTTCTTTGGTTGGATTTGTTCCATCTTGTCATAAGCATTCTCTAATAATGGTTCAAATTTATCTTCAAAAGTTGTTAAAGCATGAACATAATCATCTTCACCTTCAGCAATCCCATCAAGATTCTTTTCCATATTTGCTGTATATTCAACATTAATAATACTATCAAAATATTCAACAAGCTTATCATTTGTAAGAGTTCCAGATTCAGTTGGTTTAAAGGCCTTATCAATAACTTCTACATAATCTCTTGTTTGAATTGTATCAATAATACTAGCATAAGTACTTGGTCTACCAACACCTAATTCTTCCAACTCTTTAATAAGTTTTGCTTCACTATAACGTGCAGGTGGTTTTGTAAAATGTTGAGTCTTTTGAATATCTTGACTCACTAAGACTTCATCTTTTAAAACATCAGGTAAGATTTCATCAGTTTGTTTTTCAAACTGACCATATAATCTTAAATACCCATCAAACTTAATAACTGATCCACTTGCCTTAAATAAATAATCATTATTACTTAAAGATAAAGTTGTTGAATTTAATTGTGCAGGAGCCATTAATGAAGCAATTGCTCTTGCATAAATCAATGAATACAACTTTAATTCTTCAGGTTTTAAATATTCTTTTAAACTTTCAGGTGTTCTCAAAACACTTGTAGGACGAATCCCTTCATGAGCATCTTGAACATTTTCTTTCTTCTTAGAAACCTTAACACTCCCTACATAATCCTTACCATACTTTTCTCCAATGTAATCCTTAGCTTCACCAATAAAGCTATCAGATAAACGAATAGAGTCAGTTCTCATGTAAGTAATCAAACCAACAGTCTCATTACCAATATCAATACCTTCATATAACTTTTGAGCAATCATCATTGTACGTTTTGCTTTAAAGTTTAATTTAGAAGATGCTTCCTGTTGTAATGTAGAAGTAATAAAAGGTGGTTTTGAAGTTCTTTTCTTCAAAGACTTCTTCACTTCATCAACAACAAATTCTTTATTTAAAGATTCATAAACAGCAGTTGTATCTGTTTCATTTGTTAATTCAATCTTCTTATTCTTATAATGAGATAACTCAGCTTCAAAAGCAATATCATCCTTTTCAAATTGAGCTTTTACTTTCCAATATTCTTCAGCTACAAAAGCTTCAATTTCTTTTTCTCTTTCACAAATCAATCTCAACGCAACAGATTGAACTCTTCCAGCTGATTTAGATTTAATCTTCTTTTGTAACAACTTAGAAAGCTTAAATCCAATAATACGATCTAAGACTCTTCTTGTTTCTTGTGATTTCACTAAATTCTTATCAATTTGGCGAGGATGCTTTAAAGCATCAACAACAGCATCTTTCGTAATTTCATTAAATACAATACGATTCGATTCATTTTCATCAAGCCCTAAGACTTCTGCAAGATGCCAAGAAATAGCTTCCCCTTCACGGTCAGGGTCAGTTGCAAGATAAACATAATCTGCTTCTTTTACACATTTCTTTAATTCCTTAACAACATCTTTCTTTTCTTTATTTACAACATAGTTCGGTTTGAAGCTATCTTCAACATCAACACCTAGACCACCTTTACCAGTTGTGGCAAGATCTCTAATATGTCCTTTTGATGAAGTAACCTCAAAATCAGAACCTAAGTATTTTTCAATTGTTTTAGACTTTGAAGGTGATTCGACGATCACTAAATTCTTTCCCATAGTATACCTCCTACGTTTAATCTATTATTAAGTCTTTTTTCAATTTTGTCAACCCATATATTCATCTTCTATAATATCCTTTACATTCATTACAAGTTTTGCACCTTGTTTAATCAACTCATTACAGCCACCAAAATCATTAAAACGAGATGGAACACAATAAACTTCTTTACCCTGTTCTAATGCATAACCAGCTGTAATCATTGTACCACTTTGACTCTTTGCTTCAGTAATTAAAACACTTTGTGATAACCCTGCTACAATTCTATTTCTAAATGGAAATAATTTCCTAGTTGGTGAAACTTGAAATGGATATTCACTCATAACCAAATGATGCTTCTTGAGTTCTTCATAAATATCTTTATTCTCTTTAGGATAACAATATTCTATCCCTGTCCCTAAAACTGCAATTGTTTTTCCTTGATTATGAATTGCACATTGATGAGCAATTTTATCAATACCTCTTGCCATCCCACTTACAATAACATAATTTTCTTTTACTAAATCTGTTGTGAAATAATGTGTAGCAGCTCGTCCATATTCACTAACATCTCGCATTCCCACGACACCAATTGTCTTTTGATTAACCAAAGAAATGTCACCATAGTAATAAAGTACAAATGGTGGACAATTAATCTCTTTTAACATCTTTGGATAATCATCACTAAACAATGTTGTATAGTGACACTTCAACTTCTTTTTTAGTTCATGTTTTAACTCTTCATCAATCCTTTCTTTTCTCATCAAAGCATCATAGATCCTTTGAAAATCGCCTTCATATTTCAGCGAAAAATATAATACTAGTTCTTCCATATTAACCCTCCTACTTCTATATACAAATAAAATTCCATTTTTTCTTCTCAAAAATGAAAAAAAGTAAAAAAATTAACATTTTCTTTGCAAAAACAAAAAAAGACAGATAATTTCTGTCTCAATTATATTTAAATTTTTAATGTAAGTTGTTCATTTAAAACCTCAATAACAGGTTTAAAAGAACGACGATGAATAGGTGTAACACCATATTCTTTTAAGGCTTCTTTATGTTGTTTGGTCGGATAACCTTTATGTGCTGCAAATCCATATTCTGGATATTGTTTATCATAGTCCTTCATAATGCGATCACGTGTGACTTTTGCAAGAATACTGGCTGCACCAATGCTCATTGATAAACTATCGCCTTTAATAATAGCAACATGTTCAATGATGTCACCTAAAGGCATTGCATCACTTAATGCATAATCTGGCTTTATAGAGATATGTGAAATAGCATCAATCATCCCTTTTTTACTGGCTTGATAAACATTTAGGCGATCAACATCTTCAATATCAATAATTTCTATTTGATAAGCCAATGCCTCTTGAATAATAATATCATATAACAATTCTCTTTTTTTCTCAGTTAATTGCTTAGAATCATTTATCAATTCATTATAATAACCCTGTTTAAAAATAACTGCACCAACGACTAACGGGCCAGCCATAGGACCTCTTCCCGCTTCATCTAATCCAATAATAACTTTCTTACCTTTAAGATAAGCTTCATTTTCATATTTTAATCGTTCACACATGTTATATCCTCCCAAGTTATGGCACCAAGACTACCGTCATATATTTCACTAAATACAAGATCAATAACACGGTCATAGTCAGTTTCACCACGTAGAGGTTTCACTTTTCTTACATTAGAAATATGATCAAAAGATTTAATTAACCAATCTTCATCATTTAAATCTATTTCTAATTTATATCTATTCTTTAATAACTCAGGATAATGTTGTGTTAAATATCTCATTACATAAATAAACAAATCATCTAGAGGCAGTATATCTTGTTTAATCGAACCTATTAATGCAATGTTTCTTGCAATATGTTCCTCTTCAAACTTTGGCCATAAGATACCCGGAGTATCAAATAATTCAAAATCCTTAGCCACACGAATAATCTGTTGAGCTTTTGTTACGCCTGGCTTATTACCAGTTATTGTCGCTTTACGATTCGCAAGTTTATTAATAAAAGTCGATTTCCCAACGTTAGGAATACCAATGACCATTGCTCTCACAGGTCTTGGTTTAATACCACGAGCTTGTTCCTTTTCCATCTTCGGTTTTAATACTTCACGACATCTATCAATAATCTTATTATACTCATTAAAGTTTTTAAGATTAACACTCATTGTTTGATAACCTAATGATTCATAATGTTTAAGCCATTTTTGAGTCATTTTTTCATCAGCCATATCTTTTTTTGTCAAAACCATTAAACGTGGTTTTTGTTGAATAATATCATTTAACATTGGATTCTTAGATGAATATGGTGCTCTTGCATCAACCAACTCAATAATAATATCAATCAGTTTAATTCTTTCTGTTATTTCTCTTCTTGCTTTGGCCATATGCCCAGGAAACCATTGAATTTGTCCCATACTTACCTCCTTAATCTAACCATTGAATATCAGATAAAGGATAAATCACAAGACCCTGAATCCCTAAAATCTTATCAATAGTAAATCCACCAAATTCTCTAGAATCAGCAGATCTCAAACGATTATCACCCATTAAAAAATATTCATTATCACTCACAACAACCTTAAAATCATCAGTAAACTTCTCAGCATTATATGTTACTTTAGAACTTGATACAAAATCATTATCCAAAAAATCCTGCGAAGTCATTGTTCCATTAATATACAAAGTATCATCTTTAAACTCCACTGTATCTCCAGGCATACCAATAACTCTTTTAATAATTTTTTCATTCAAAGCTTCACAATAAGCCACCACAACATCAAATCTTTTTATATTATCTTCACTCACTCCAATCGCATTAATCAATGCGACATTGTTATGATGCAAACCATTTTCCATAGAACTTCCATCAATTCGAACTGGAATTACTATATACTTAAAAACACATACTGTTACAACGACAACAATAAGCATTTCAACAACTGAATATAAATATTTTTTCTTATCTGTTTTCATATAATCACCTTGTTCTATTATACCCTTAAACTTACAAAAAGACTAGAAAAAAAGAATGGGATATTCCCACTCTTTTTAGCGAAGTTCTTTGATTCTTGCTGCTTTTCCTGATAATCCACGTAAGTAATGTAATTTAGCTCTACGTACCTTACCAATTTTAACAACTTCGATTCTATCAATAATTGGTGAATGAATAGGGAAAGTTCTTTCTACCCCTACTTGATAAGAGATCTTTCTAACAGTAAATGTTTCAGAAACTCCTCCACCTCTTCTAGCGATACAAACACCTTCAAATAACTGAATACGTGTTTTTTCACCTTCTTTAATCTTTACGAAAACCTTAACAGTATCCCCAGGTTTAAAATTAGGGACATCACTTCTTAATTGTTTCTTAGTGATTTGTTGTACTAATTGCATATTCATAATATGACTTCCTCCTTGACAATTTTTTCTACAAAGTTCATACGTATCGTGACCAGCGGAACTTCTGCGTCCAAAGACTGATATATAATATCAAATTCAAATGATAAAATCAATCATTTTTTTGTATTTCTTGTAAAATTTGCTGTTCTTCTTGATTAAACTCTCTACTATTTAATAAATCAGGTCTTTTTCGATATGTTTTTAATATAGATTGTTTTAATCTCCATTTTCTAATATTTTCATGATGACCACTCATTAATACTTCTGGAACTTTGTTTCCATCATACTCTTCAGGCCGTGTATATTGAGGGTATTCTAATAGACCATCACTAAAAGAATCATCAAGATGAGAAGATTCTCTAATCGTTCCATCTAACAAACGAATAACTGAATCACAAACAACCATGCTTGCTAATTCTCCGCCTGTTAAAACATAATCACCAATAGATAGTTCAAGATCAACATAATCTCTAATTCTTTCATCAAACCCTTCATAATGTCCACAAATAATAATCAAATGTTTCTCATTTGAAAGTTTTTGACTAAACTGTTGATTTAAAGTCCTACCTTGTGGAGACATTAAAACAACCAAAGAATCATCACTTATAAGCGTTTTTAAACAATCTATTATAGGTTGACATGCCAACACCATACCTTGTCCACCACCATAAGGATAATCATCAACCTTCTTATGCTTATTTAAAGAAAACTCTCTAAAATCATGAATACGGACTTCAACCTTATTTGAATCAATTGCTCTTTTAATGATTGAAGTATTTAAAAAACCATCAAACATTTCAGGGAACAATGATAAAATATCAATTTTCATTATAAAATCCTTCAATAAGATGAACATCAATACGTTTAAGTTCAATATCCTCACTCTCAATAAAAGCATCTACATAAGGAATTAAAACTCTCTTATCCCCTTCAACAACCAAAATATCATGATGTTCATATAACTGAACATCTTTTACTTTCCCAATCAATTGATTTTGATCATAAACCTCACAACCAATTAAATCACTTACATAATACTCACCATCATCTAATAAAGAATCATCTTTATCAGCATATAACATACACCCTTTATATTTTTCTACTAAATTAATATCTTGATGATCTTTAAACGTCACCAATACATGTCCTTTATGAATACGATATCCAATAACTTCCATATCAATATTATGACCTTGATACTCAATAAACAAATGACTACCTTTTTCAAATCTCTCTTCAATAAAGTCAGTTGAAGATTTAACCTTCAACTCACCTTTTAATCCATGAGTATTTACAATTTTACCAACAATAACTTGTTCCATATATATCCTCCTAGAAAAAAATAGATGTTTATTGACATCTATTCTCCGTACGATTCAAATTTGATATCTAATTTCTTTTCATGCAAACGCCCACTTACAGACATTAACTGACGAATAGAATTAGCCATCATACCTTTTCTACCAATAAGCTTAGCAATATCATCATGAGTTGCATAAACGTGTAATACGATTGTATCTTCTTCTAAAGAAGGCATTTCACGTACTTCTAATTTATTCTTATCAGTGACAAGTTCACTAGCAATATCTTGTAAAGTTTTTGCGTAATCCATGATTACTCACCAGCTGTTTCTTCAACGGCTTCTTCAACTTTTTTAGGAGCTGCTTTTTTTGCAGCAGGTTTTTTTGCTGCTGGTTTTTTTGCAGCAGGTTTTTTAGTTGCTTTTAAAGTTTTTTCTTTTTTAGGTTTTGCAGCTTCTGCAGCATCTTTAGCTTTAGCAAAAGTTGTCATAATTCCTTTTTCGCTTAATAAGTTTCTTACAGTATCTGATGGTTGAGCACCATTGTTTAACCATCTTAAAGTTTCTTCTTCTTTAATTGTGATAACTGCAGGAGTTTGTCTAGGATCATAAGTTCCTAATTGTTCAATGAAACGTCCATCTCTAGGCATTCTTGAATCTGCAGCAACAATTCTATAAAATGGTGATTTCTTAGCACCCATTCTTTTTAATCTAATTTTAACAGCCATAATAATTCCTCCATATTTTTTCTAATTTTCTTACATATAATATCATAAATAAATAAACTGTCAAGTCTTTTTACTTAACACCTTATTATTTTATTGATAGATGCACCTTATTCCTATAAACAAACATATTGCAGCAACAATAACTACTATATTCTGTGATATGAATTGATGATTTAAATAATCATTTAAATTTATCACTGTTAAAGAAGTTATAAAAATAAAGAGAAAAAGAAGAAACAAATTATTTTTTCTTCTTCTTATGTCTTTCTTTTTTACGATATGGATTAATATTTAAATTTTGTTTAGGTTTTTGTGTTGGCATACCTGTATTAGGATCAATATTACCAAGTTGTTTCATCATTAGTTTAGATTGTTCAAATTGTTTGATCAATCGATTAACATCAGCAACTGTTTTCCCACATCCCTTAGCAATTCTTTCTTTTCTTTTTGCATTTAAGATATCAGGATCACGTCTTTCACCCTTAGTCATTGAATAAATAATTGATTCAGTTTCTTTTAATTTCTTATCAGAATCTTCATCATTAATATCAGGCATTTTAGGCATTCCTGGAATCATTTTTAAAATTCCAGACAAAGGTCCAAGTTTCTTCATTTGATGCATTTGATCAAGCATATCATCTAAACCAAACGTTCCTTGTTGCATACGATTGAAAGTCTTCATAGTTTCTTTTTCATCATATACATCTTGAACTTTTTCAACTAATGAGACAACATCTCCCATTCCAAGAATTCTATCAGCCATACGATCTGGATAGAACAAATCAATAGCATCTAATTTTTCACCAGTCCCAATAAACTTAATTGGAACATGCGTAATATGACGAATAGATAAAGCTCCACCACCACGAGAATCACCAT
The DNA here is from genome assembly GCA_036639875.1 of Coprobacillus sp. Taxonomy (GTDB): domain Bacteria; phylum Bacillota_I; class Bacilli_A; order Erysipelotrichales; family Coprobacillaceae; genus JAVWHX01. Next base: position 74,145 of record JAVWHX010000002.1, on the reverse strand, counting down.
CTAATTTTGTAAGAACCGCCCCAGTAATATTCAATCTTTCATGGAAAGAAGATGCAACATTAACAATATCTTGTCCAGTTAATGCATCAACAACCAATAATATTTCACTAGGATTTGATAAATCTTTAATGTTTTGAAGTTCTTCCATTAAAGGTTCATCAATATGTAAACGACCAGCAGTATCGACAATAATCACATCATGATGATTTTCATATCCATACGCCAAAGCTTCTTCAACAATCGTTTCAGCTTTTACATTAACACCTTTTTCAAATACAGGAATATCTAATTGTTGACCTAATGTTTTTAACTGATCAACAGCAGCAGGACGATAAATATCTGCAGCAACTAACAATGGTTTTTTGGCATACTTACTTGTTAAAAGTTTTGCAATTTTACCAGCAGTTGTTGTCTTCCCACTCCCTTGTAAACCTACCATCATAATGACAGTTGGTTTTTGAGATAAATCCAATTCACTAACACTTGTTCCTAATAATTCAACAAGTTCATCATGTACAACTTTAACAACAACTTGTCCAGGTTTTAAAGAACCCAAAACATCTTGTCCTAAAGCTTTTTCTTTTGTATTGTTTATAAATTCTTTAACAACCTGAAAGTTAACATCTGCTTCAAGTAAAGCCAAACGGATCTCACGAAGCATATCATCCATGTTTTGTTCAGTTAATGTTGATTGCCCCTTGATCTTTTTAAGACTCTCTTGCAACCTTTCAGAAAGAGATTCAAAAGCCATAAGTTACCCTCCTATATATTCTTTAACATTTCTAAATAATCATTCATTTCACTTTTATCAATAGCTTGTTCTTGTTCAATCTTACCAATCAATTCCATTCTTTGAATATGTTTCTCTAACAAATGTAATTTATTTTCATAATCCTCTAACAAGTTAACAGCTCTCTTTAAATTATCAAATACAGCATTACGACTTACATTTAAATCATCAGCTATCTCAGCTAAAGATAAATCCTCTTCATAATACAACATCAAATAATCTTTTTGCTTATCAGTTAATAAATCAATATAACAATCCATTAAAAGATTCACTCTTTGTTTTTTCTCTAAACTTGATTCCATCTTAATCCTCCATCAAGTTCTTACACAAACCATAAATATATTGTTCTAGATCAAACTCTTGTAAATCATCCATTGTTTCACCTAACCCAATAAATTTAACAGGAATATTCAAAGTATCTTTAATTGATAAAACGATACCACCCTTAGCAGTTCCATCCATCTTTGTTAAAACAATCCCTGTAATATCAGTGATTTTAGAGAACTCTGATGCTTGAGAAACACCATTTTGACCAGTTGTTGCATCAATGACCAACAAAGTTTCTTGTGGTCCTTGTGGCACAACTCGTTTAATAATACGATTCATCTTTTCAAGTTCATTCATTAAATTCACTTTGTTTTGTAGACGTCCAGCAGTATCACAAATAAGCACATCAGCACCTTTTTCTTTGGCTTGATTCAATGCATCAAAAACAACCGCTGAAGGATCTCCACCCTCTTTACCTTTAATACATTCAATGCCTAATCTATCAGCCCATACTGCAAGTTGATCAATCGCACCAGCTCTAAAAGTATCGCCAGCCGCTACCATAACACTTTTACCATCCTTAGCCATCATATGGGCAAGTTTAGCAATTGTTGTTGTTTTACCAGCACCATTAACTCCTACCATCAAGATAACAGTTAAATCATCTTTAGCATAATTAATCTTTGTTGTCATATAAGAATCATTAGCATAAATGACAAACATCTTATCAACAATAATATCATTAATCTTTTGTGGATCTTTGATATTTTGTAAACGAACTTCTTTTTTTATTTCATCAATGATTGTCATAACCATTGAAACACCAACATCACTCATAATTAAGATGTTTTCTAATTCCTCAAAATAATCATCATCCAACTCTCTATAACGAGCAGCCAATTCATTGATTTTATCAGAAAAAGAAGAACTTGATTTATCTAAACCAGCAACATACTTATCATTTTGTTTTGCTGATCTTCCTACAATTGTTTCTTTTATCTTACTAAAAAATCCCATGATAGCCTCCTTATACCGCTTGTGCTAAATCAATAGCATCTTTTAATTTTACACTCACTAATTTTGTCACACCTTTTTGTTGCATTGTCGCCCCATATAAAAGATCACATTCTTCCATAGTACCTTCTCTATGAGTCACAACAATAAATTGTGTTTCTTTAGAAAACTCTCTTAAATACTTAGCAAATCTATCAACATTCGCAACATCTAACGCTGCTTCTACTTCATCTAGTATACACATTGGGACAGGACGTACACGTAAAATTGCAAATAAACATGAAATCGCAATCAGTGCTTTTTCTCCCCCGGAGAATAAAGTAATATTTTGAACTGACTTACCTGGTGGTTGAACATCAATATCAACCCCAGTTTCTAGAATGTTATCCGGATCAGTAAACTTTAACTCAGCACGTCCACCACCAAATAAATTTCTAAAGACAATATTAAATTCTTTATTAATCTTTTCAAACGTCTCACTAAAACGGACAACCATAATTTCATCCATTTCATCAATCGCTTTTAAAATACTATCTTGAGCAGAAATCAAATCTAAGCGTTGTGTATTCAATGTTTCATAACGTGTAGACACTTCAGCATAATCTTCAATCGCTTGTAAATTAACATTTCCTAGCGAATCAATCTTATGTCTTAAAGTACGAACTGTTTCCTTAGCATCTTCCATAACAATATCCGTTGCAAGTTCTTCCTTAGCAAACTCATAAGTCATCTTATACTCATCATTTAAACGCATAAGATAATTAGAAACTTCTGTTTCTTGTTTTGCCTTAGCAATTTGTTTTTGAGTCATTTCTGATTGAATTTCTCTTAAATGAGAACGTGATTGACGTAATGCATCTTCAATCTTATCATTCTCATTAACAAAACTCATACGTAATTCACGTTTTGCTTGAATAGATTCCGTTAATCTATCTCTGTTCTTTTTTGCTTCATTTAACTCATTAATCAATTGATTATCTTGTGAACCACTTTCCATCTCAGATAACTCAACACTCTTATGTGTTAAACTTTCATACTCACTCTTTGCAACTTGAAGATCACTCTTTTTATTTGTAACAACAACTTCAAGTTTTGCAAAAGACATTTGTTTTTGAAGTAAATTATGAGATATCTCTCTCGCTAAATTATCCAAATCATTCAATTTTGTTTTCTTTAAACTTATTTCTTTTTCTTGATTTGTAATCGTTTCACTGATCATTTCTAATTCACGTTTACTCGCAAAATTAGATGATTGATTTTTATAACTACCACCCGTTAAAGAACCCCCAACATTAATCACTTCACCATCAAGAGTCACCACTTTATAACGAGCAAAAGTCGCTCTTGATAAAGCCGAAGCATTCTCTAAACTATCAACCAAAATAACATTACCCAATTGATTAGAAACAACACTATCAATACTAGCACTTGTTTTTACAAAGTCACTCATTGTCCCTAAATAACCTTTTAAAGATTGACATAATACAATATGCTCATCCCTAACACTTCTAGCTTGCATTGTATTCACAGGTAGAAAAGTAGCTCTACCAGATTTATTATCCTTTAAAAACTTAATTGCTTCTCTAGCATCTTCATCACTCTTTGTCACAACAAATTGCACAGCATTTCCTAAAGCCGTAGATAAAGCCGTCTCATATTCAGGTTCTGTTTCAATCAAATCACCTAAAACCCCAACAATTCCCATTAAAGACTCTTTCGCTTGCATAAGTGAACGAACTCCATAACTATATTGAGACTTATTTTCAACAATATCAATTAATTGTTCTTTACGATTACGATTATTATGTAACTGTAAATTAAGTGTTTCAATTTCTTGTCTTAAAGCAACCATCTCATTACGATTTCTCTCTTGAGAAGCCTCTAAATCCATCTTTTCTTCTTTGGTTTCTTTATATCGTTCAACACGATCATTATATTCATTAACCGCATCTTGTAGAATAGCTTTCATTTGATCAATACGAGCAACCAAATCTTCTTTATTTGTATTCTCTAAAATATGTTTACGATTTGTATCAATCTCAACCTTTTGTGTCTCTAATTCATTAACATTATTCATAGCCACCAAAAGTTGTCCTTGTAAACCATTAACTTCTTGATCTAAATCAAACATCTTTTTCTTTAATGTTTCATTTTGTTGTTCATTTAAAATAACTTGACCATCAATCGTTACTTTTTCTTTATCCAATGCATCCAAAGATTCATTCAATTCTTTTAAAGAACCAGATAAATTTTCTATTTCTTTAACCAATACACTCACTTCAATAGCTTGTAATTGATCTTTTAACTCTAAATAAATCTCAGCTTTTTCTTTTTGTCTTCTTAATGGTGCAATTTGTTTTTCAAGTTCTAAACAAATATCTTCAACACGATCAAGATTTTCCTTCGTTCTTTCTAACTTACGAATAGATTCTAATTTACGCTTTTTATATTTAGCTACACCAGCAGCTTCTTCAAACATTGCTCTTCTTTCCTCTGGCTTACTATCAGCAAAACTAGAAATATTTCCTTGCGATATAATTGACAAAGAATCTCTTCCAAGACCAGTATCCATAATCAAATCAACAATATCTTTTAAACGGCATGGTTCTTTATTAATCAAATATTCAGCTTCATTATTTTGACGATAAAGACGTCTCGTAATTTCAACTTCATTATAATCAAAAGTCATAAAACGATCTTCATTATCAAAAACCAAAGTCACTTCAGCAACATTTTGTGGTTTTCTATCTTCACTACCTGCAAAAATAACATCAGCCATGTTAGATCCACGTAATGACTTTACAGATTGTTCTCCTAAAACCCATCTTACTGCATCACTTATATTTGATTTTCCACAACCATTTGGTCCAACAATTCCAGTTATTCCAGGCATAAATTCAATAACTGATTTATCAGCAAATGATTTAAAACCATGTATTTCAATTCTTTTTAAATGCATAGATCAAAACCCCTTCTTTTATCGATTCTCTTTGTCTTTTTTTATCACGTTTAATTTATCAGAAATATGGAAAGAACGAGCTTGAGGTAATCGTACAGTAAATGTACTTCCTCCATCTTCTCTAGACCTTACATCAATATTTCCATTATGTAAATCAACAATTCTTTTTACAATAGATAAACCTAAACCATTACCTTCCACACTTCTAGATTTATCTTGACGATAAAATCTTTCAAAGATATGTGAAATTGCTTCTTTACTCATTCCAACACCAGTATCTTCAATACTGACTTCAATTTCTTTGGTTGTTTTTTTAACATCTATAGTCACAACACCATTTTCATTTGTATACTTAATAGCATTATTAACAAGATTAATCCAAACTTGTTCTAATCTTGCTTCATCTGCTTCTATTACAATATCATTTTTAGGTAAGTTTAACTCAATTTCAATTTCTTTACTTAAAGCAAGACTAAGTTGTGTTTCAACTACTCGTTTAATTTGTTCAGTTAATGAAAACTCAGTTAACTCAAGTTTTATATCTTCACCTTCTAAGATAGTTAATTGTAACATGTTTTTAGAAAGCGTTGATAAACGTTTACTATGAAAAACAATAATATCTGCATATTTTTCTCTTTGTTCATCTTTTAGCTTTTCATTCTTTAAGATTGTAGCAAAGCCTTGAATAGCTGTTAATGGTGTTTGGAACTCATGAGAAACATCAGAAATAAATTGTTGCCTCGTCTCCTCTTGTTTAGCAAGTTGTTGCGCCATTAAGTTAAAACTACGATTCAAACGTGCAATCTCATCATTCCCAGTATAATTAACCCTTACTCGATAATTTCCTTTAGAAAGTTCATTTGTCGCCTTATTCAAACGCGAAATAGGTTTTACAATAATATCTGCAATAACAAGGAATGTAATGCTTCCAGCAATCAACATACAAAATACCGCAATCAATGCCGAATCAATAAAAATCATTTCTCTTTTTCCAACATCTTTTTGAACAAAGATAATATAATCCTTACCATCTATTTCATATGATTTTGCAAGTTTTCTAACCGTTGAATCCTTTAGTTCTACACATTCACCAACATTCGCTAACAACTGTTTATGTTCACTATCACTTAACAACTGACCAGCAATCTTACCATAAACTTCCTTAACACCATCAGTTTCAATAAAAAAACTCATTTCAGAAGTTTCAGAATATCCTCTTAGTATTCTCGGTATATCATCTTCGTTAATCAATTGTAAAAGATTGGCAATATGTTCAGAAGAACTCTCTAATTCCTCTAATGCTAATCTCCCCATCTCTTCAGAATTCTTTCGCACTGAAAAATATCCCGCAATCGAAAAACTAAACAAAATACTTGCCATAAACCCAAGAATCAATTTACCATAAATCGATTTCATCCTTCAACCTCAATCTTATATCCAAGCCCTCTAACAGTCACAACCTTAAATCCAGGTAAATGACCAAGATTTTCACGAATACGTTTAACATGAACATCTACAGTTCTATCAAAGCCATCATAATCCATACCCCAAATCTTTTCAATCAATTGTTCTCTTGTAAAAATTTGATTAGGATTTTTAGCTAATTCAAAGGCTAATTCAAATTGTTTAAGTGGTAAATGAAGCGTTTCTTCTAAATATCTAATTTCATATTTATCTCCATCAAAAACAACATCATGAATTTGTACAATATTTTGACTATTAATACTATAACGTTTTAATATTGTTTTCACTCTTGCTAATAACTCTTCTGGATCAAAAGGCTTAGTAACATAATCATCAATACCCAAAGAAAAACCTCTTAGTTTATCTGAAGATTGAGATTTAGCAGTCAACATAATAACAGGTATATCTTTAAAAGTTCGCATCTCTTCAACAAGATCAAAACCATTCATAACTGGCATCATAATATCAACAATTGCAAGATCAATATACTCATTTTCCAATATTTCTAAAGCTTCTTCACCATTTGCTGCTTCTAATATAGAAAAACCTTCTTTATCTAAATAAAAGCGAATCAACTCTCTAATATGTTCTTCATCATCTACTATTAGTATTTTTGATTTCATTATTATCCACCCCAATTCATTTTGTAATTATATCATAAATAAAAAGAAATTCCTATATATTACAAATAAATAAGAATTTCTTTTATGATTATTTTTTTCGCTTAGAAAAGATTGAAAACTTAGTCTTTTTCTTGTTAATTTTCAATTGAATTTGATTCATTAAATCAGTTGCTCCATCAACTTCTTCAGCAACTGCTTTTTGACACCATTCATTTGCTTTTTCTAAATTGATATCAGTTCCCTGACCAAACAAATAACATCTCGCAAGATTAATATAAGAATAAATATCATTACCCTTCGATGCCGCTATAAACAATTCAAACGCCTTATCAAAATCAAGCTTAACCCCTGTTCCTTCTTTATAACAAACACCTAAGTTATTCATCGCACCATGATGACCACGCTCAGCTGCCATTTGATAATATTGAACAGCTTTATCGATATCTCGATATTGCTCATCAGCTTCAAAATCATAAAGTGTTGCAATGTTATACATACAATAAGCATGATCTAATTCTACACCTTTGAGATAATATTCAATGGCTTTTAATGTATCTTTCTCAACAATGTTTCCATCACGATATAAGCATCCCATATGGTAACAAGCTCTAGGAGACTGATTTGAAACACCTTCTTCAAATAACTTCATTGATTTTTCAGTATCTTTTTCAACTCCATCGCCTTCTTCATAAAGATAACCCAAGGCTACGCCAGCATCTGTATATCCTTTTTCATAAGAAGATTCATAATATTTTTTAGCAGTTTCATAATTCTGTTCAACAGCAATTCCATAATTATAGAAACGCCCAACATTACACAATCCTCTAGGATAATTTTGTGAAGCGGCAGCTTGATAATAATGGAAAGCTTTTTCTAGATCAATTTCAATCCCTATCCCATCCTCATAACAGCATCCTAAATTACATAGCGCAGGAGCATACTCAAGTTCAGCAGCACGTCGATAATAATCCATAGCCTTTCCATAATCTACGCCAACACTTTTTCCAAACTCATAGAACAAACCAATATTCGTAAGAGCTCTTGGATAATTATACTTTGCTGATTTTTCATAATAATACAAGGCTTGATCATCATTCTGTTCAATTCCAATTCCTATTTCATAACAATAGCCCAAATTACAAAGTGCTGCTTCATCACCCAATTCACCAGCTTGACGATATAACTCAACAGCTTTTGATTTATCTTCTTCTACATAAATACCATCTTCATAAAAGTACCCTAAATTCGTTAAAGCTCTTGGATACTGTGTTTCAGCAGCCTTTTGATAATACTCATAAGCTTTTTCATAATTCCCATCACATTCATGTAAATATCCTAAATTACAACTTGCTCGTGGATTATCTTGTAATGCCGATAAATTATAATACTCCATTGCTTTTTCTTTATCTTTTTCAACACCAATACCAACTTCATAACAATAACCAACATTACATTGTGCAATATCATACCCTAAGTTAGCTGCTTCCATATAAATCTCAAAAGATTTCTTTTTATCTATCTCTGTACCAATCCCAACTTCATAACAATAGCCTAGATTTGTCATTCCTCTTTGGCTACCACCATCTGCTGCTTTTTGGTAATATTCAATAGCTTTAACTACATCTTTTTCACAGCCAATTCCATTTTCATAATAATATCCTAAAGTACAATAAGCAGATGCATCTTCTTGATAGCTTGCCTTTAAACAATATTCAAAAGCTTGTTTTTCATCTCTTTCACAACCTATTCCATTTTCTAGATAATAAGAATATTTACACATTGCATAGACATAAGAAGCATCAGCACTTCTTTTTAAATACTCTAATGCTAGTGGCATATTTTCATCTTCAATCATTTTACCATAACTCATCATTGCACGTGGATATCCCATATTTGCGCTTAATAGATACAATTCTTTGGCTTTTTCTAAATCCATTTGTGTCCCTATTCCTGTCTCGTAACAGTATGCAAGATAACAATGAGCAGGTGGATAGTTGAGATGTGATGCTTGCTGATACCAATAGAAAGCTAAATCTTCATCTTTTTCAACACCCTCACCAACTTCGTAAAAATAACCAAGTTGTAATTGAGCCATTTCCAAGCCATCATTAGCAGCTTCTTGATACCAGATATAGGCCTCATGATAATCCTGTGAAACACCAATTCCATATTCATAACAATACCCAACACTATACTTCGCATGAGCAAAGCCATGGTCAGCAGCTTGCTTATAATAGGACATAGCTTTCACTTCATCCTTATCTACACCTCTACCAAAACAATAACATTCCCCTAAATAGAACATTGCTCTTGGAAGTCCTTTTAATGCTGCTTTTTCAAAGTACTCAAAGGCTTGATCTTCATTCATCTCGCAACCAATACCTTCATAACAACAAAATGCATAATTACACGCTGCTATCTCATCATCTAAATCAGCTGCTTGGTGATACATATCAAGAGCTTTTGTTTTATCCATTTCAACAGCTAATCCAATTTCATACATATAGCCTAATGAACAAATTGATTTCGCATGATTATACTTTGCTCCAATTTCATACAATTCAAAAGCTTTGTATTCATCTTGAACACGTTCTCTACCATTCATATACATCAAAGCAAGTTGAAACACCTCTTCTTGTGAAGAAGATATTTCATCGTCATGAAGTTCATTTATTGTTGACAGTAAACAAACATCAACACCTATAACTTGATTATTTTCTTCTACATAATAATGTTCTTCTTGAGAATATGGTGAGTTATCTAACTTAGGAAAAGTATTAACATCATACTTTACCATTAAGTCATAGACACGTTTTTCTACCATTTGTTCATCACAATGAATTGTTTTAACCTTCATTAAAGCATATTCTTTTTCATAAGATTGATTATTGACTAGGTATACCCATGCCATATCATCATAAGTCATAGCTATAAAATCAACAGACCATTGATTAAATAAAGGCTCATACATTTTTAATCTCTCTAATAAATCATTCATACTCTTCTCCCCTATACGCAAAAAGGTACAAAATGTACCTTTTATTGAATTTTCAATGACGAAATTGTTTCACTTGTTGATTGATTATCATCAACATATTCAATTGTAACTGAATCGCCTACTTTTAATAATGGTAATCCACTATTAATTGAAATTGGTGCAATAAAGATTTTATCTTGACCTTCAACTTTAAAGTAATAATTTGAATTTCCATTAACAACTGCTGCTTCAATAGAAGTCACTTTAGCAGTTATATTCTTAGTTTCAAAATCAACCTTTACTTTTCCATTATCACTCAATAATTTATAATATTCTTTTTCAGCATCAGCCACACTATCTCCAACTGCAACCAATTGATAATTTTCTACACTTACAAACGCATATTTCTTAACCAATCCAGCACCATCTTTTAATGATAAGAAGTATGTTGGTTGTCCACCAGCATTAATTAAGATTGGGAAAGTAGCTTTGTATTGTAAATTTTGCACTTTTCCTTCTGCTGAAGACATTGCTGAATACTCTTCAGCTCCACTAATTGCATAATATTTAGATTCTTTTGTACGCATATTGATTAATGCAAAACCAACATTTGATGCATCACTTGATACAGATGTTAAACCTGTATAAATATAAACATCATCATCCATTGCAATATAGTTATAACCATCAGTAGGTTTTAAAACACCTTTTTGTGAAAACATTGTATTAAAATAACCATTTGTAAATTTACCCCAATTATTCAATTGTGTTAACAATAAATCTGAAGGATAAACTCTATCAATCCATGTAGGAACATCTTTAATATCATAATAATTAGATTCACCAGTTATCGCATTAACAATAACAGCACCAGTAATATCCTTACCACCAAATAATCCAATCTTATAATTGTAAACTGGAGCAATCCAATATGGTTTACCATCTTCATCAATTTCAAAAGTTGGTGTATCAAACATTAATGTTGGGTAATTCACACGAATATGACGATCAATATTTCTAAAGAACATATCAGAATGAGAATATTTCATCCCTTCTTCTAATTGAACAACTTCTGATTCTTGAGTTACCATATTTACACGAATATATCCTGGCAATCCTTTACCTTGGTTTGTAAACCATTTAATAATATCAGCATAAGAAAGAGTTGTTACACGATAAGGAGTATTTTTATAATTAATTTGTCCGTAATCACTATCTACTTCAAATTGTGATACGAAATCAACCATTTCCCCCATCTTACGATCTCCTAATCTTTCAGCACTATCTCTGTCAACAACAGGAATAGATTGAAAATTAATCTTAGGATTATCTTTATAGAAATCAGCCGTTTTATCCATATCTAATTGCTTTTGATATGAACCAGCATTAAATATTGGTGAACTAATTAATTGCCCAATAAGTACATAGGCAACCAATAACATACCAACTCCAAGTAATGCTTTATTAATTTTATCAAACATGACATTAAATAAGCTTCTTAAACCAGCAAATATTAAAACAAACACAGCCAATAAGAATAAAAAATCAGGTGATCTTAAATTAATTGCGGTTAAAGTCATATATTCTGTAATAAGGAATAATACAACTACAACAACCAATGCCTTTATTGTTCCATATTTTTTTGGTTTTCTATTTTGAAAGAAATCTCCAGTTGGATTAGGATTTGGATTTTCATTCACTTTCCCTTCAACAACTCTCCCAAAAAATTTCTCAAATACTTTATCCATTTATTTTCTCCTTTAATTTATTAAGCAAATCATCCAACTCATCCAAAGATAGAAGTGTTGCTCCACTCGCATACATATGCCCGCCACCTCTAAATTCACTAGCCACTTCATTAATTGGAACTCCACGACTTCTTATACTCACACGATAATTATGTTCCTGTACATTTTCTGTAATTGCCATCCACACTTTATATTCATCAATATTAGATAACGTATTTACATAATTAGAACCTTGTTCACGTGTTATTCCAATCTCTTTCAAACTCTCAGCACTTAAATAATAGTATGCAATACTACCATATTCCTGATAAGTGTTGTAGATAAACTTTGTCACTTGCAATTCAGCTTTCTTCTTTAAATACAGTGATTGATAGAGTTTCTCAATATCGATACCTGATTCTAACAAGTAAGATGCAGCTTCAAATGTTTTTGTAGATGTAGAACTATATAAGAAACGATTACTATCTCCTATAATTCCTAAATAGAAAGCATTTGCTGCTTCATAAGGAATATCAATCTTTTCATCTTTTAACAACAAAGTCATAACTTCACAAGTTGAAGAAGCAGTTGGAATTTCAATATTTATATCTCCAAATGAATCTACAACAATATGATGATCAATTTTTATAACTTCCTTACAAACAGAAGTATCACCATCAATTCTTTCATGATTAGCAGTGTCTAAGACAATTCCTAAAATCGGTTCCTCTGTCAACACACAAGACGAAACACTAGGATAGAAACGCATTAAATCACTCGTCATCTCACCACGAATATCAATGTTTTTATTTGGATATATAGCTTTTAAAGTCAAATAAAGTCCAAACTGTGAACCAAATGCATCCAAATCAGGATTGACATGTCTATATATAACGATTTGATTGTATTTATTAATGTATTCAGATATTTTTACCATAATTACCACCTTGTTTACTATAATAACACATAATGTACACAATATGAACTCAAATCACAAAAAACCAATAACTTAACAAAAAAAGAGTTCAAAGAATGAACTCTATAATCCTAATAATCTCATTGTATCCCTAGCAATCATAACTTCTTCATTTGTAGGAATAACCATAACCTTAATTTGAGAGAATTGATGTGAGATAACTCTATTATGAGGTCCTCTAACAGCATTCAATTCTTCATCTAAGAACACTCCAAATGCTTTAGCAACATCATCAATGATAATACGTCTTAAATAAGCCGCATTTTCACCAACACCAGCAGTAAATGCTATTGCATCACATCCACCTAGTTCACCATAATATGCACCAATATATTTAGCAACAATACGTGCATATAGTAAACTTGTAAGTAATGCACGTTCATCTCCTTCTTTAAATAATGCATTTTCAATATCTCTTGAATCCGATGAAATACCAGACACACCTAACATTCCAGATTCCTTGTTATAGATATTTAAAATTTCATCAGCTGTTTTGTTAAGTTTTTTACATAGATAAGGCATAATTGAAGGATCAACATCACCACAACGAGTTCCCATCATAACACCTGCTAATGGTGTGAATCCCATAGATGTATCAATACATTTTCCATCTAATACAGCCGAAATACTAGCACCGTTTCCCAAATGGCAAACAATAACTCTTGAATTTTTAGGGTTTCCCAACATTTCAATCGTTTGTTCAGCAACATATTTATGACTTGTTCCATGTGCTCCATATTTTCTAACTTTTAAATCATTATACATCGACATTGGTAAAGGATATAAATATCTTTCTCTATCTAATGTTTGATGGAATGCTGTATCAAATGTAAAAACATGTTCAACTCCTGGTAAAGCATCAACAAATGCACGATATCCAACCAAATGTGCTGGATTATGTAAAGGTGCTAACTCACAAAGCTCTTCCACCTTAGAAACCACATCATCATTAACAACAGTACTATCATTAAAATACTCACCGCCATGAACAATACGATGTCCAACAGCATTAATATCACTTAAACTTTTCACTACACTTTCTTCAATAAGAGCCTTTAACAACATATCAACTGCCACTTGATGGTCAGGGATCGGACATGTTATTTCCTTTTTTACTCCATTATATTTTATCGTAAAAATACCATCATCTAATCCAATTCTTTCAACAATCCCAGATGTAATCACTTCTTCACTAGGCATTTCAAACAATTGAAACTTTAATGATGAACTTCCTGCGTTAACCGCCATAACTTTTGTCATATCTTTCATTCCTCCTACGTATCTATTATTTTACCTAAAAACAAGACAGAACTCAACAGAAAACTGTAAGCGATACCAGTTTTTATCTATCAAAATATGAAAATTTATATTTTTTTTATTATAAAACTCATAATTATAAAGAAAAAGACATATTTAGATGTCTTTTCTTATATTACTTATTTATTCTTTTTCTTCTATTAAGAAATACTACTCCGACACTTATGAATAAACAAATCGCAATATATATATCAATATTTGTATTATCATTTGTTTTTACAAGGTTTTGATTTAAATTTGCATCATCATTTCCAATCACTTCCCCATCACCTGTAGCACCAGCATCAGGTGTTATAGTTGGCTCGTCCCCTGGATTAGGAGATGGCGTAGGATTTGGAGTTGGGTTTGGAGTTGGATTTGGAGTTATATCATCTGGGATATCAGAAGGTGGATTAACAGAAGCTTCTGATGCTCTTAACTCATATGTACTGTTATGAGAAATATGAAGTTCATACCAATTCATTTTATCAATAGAAATATTCTTTTCAACCAATTCTTCTGTTCCGTCATCATGAAGATAATAAAGATCAACATTATCATGTTTCTTTGCACTTGTTGCTGCACAAGTTCTAATTGTAAACTCTCCAGGTAATTCACCGTTGTCAGCAAAAACTATCTTACTTGTTTCATATTTTAAGTATTCATCATAAAAAACTGTAAGAAAATTATCCTTTTCAATATCGAATTTTGACAAGTAATCAATATAATACTTAAAGTATTTAGATGAATCGTCAACAGCAGGGTTTGTTTTTAATGAATTAAGAATATATTCATTAAATTTTTTCACTCCCAATTCCTCAATTGTATAATCTATAGTACATAAAGGTGTATCTATAAACCCTGCTTGCAAATCAAGAAACTCATTCGTTGATTTAAATTTTATTTTAGTATTATATAAATACTTACGTGTTACAATATCAATGTCTTTAACTGATTTTATGTTTTTTCCATTAATCTCCCATTCTGTTGGAGTACTATCAATATATTCAAAAATCAGATTGATATCCTTACCTTTTACAACTTCAAAAAACTCTTTTGGAATAATTATTCCATTATGTGATTCATCCCACGAAACATTTGAACAATCAATAAGATATGTTTTACCCAAAAAATTATTACTAGCAATAATTTTTTCCATATCTTCAGTAAGCTTATCCTTATTTATATAATTAAGAGTATGATCAATATTTGTATAAGGCTCAAATTTAAGAGATAAATTATCCTTTCTTTGAATAATAATTGGGTTAGGAACAGCACCAGTTTCTGGCTTGCCACCTTCAAACTCTTTATTCAAAACCTTATCTTCATATCCTTCTAGAACATATGCTGATTTGTTATGACCACCATCAAAAACAAACATTCCAACAAGTGTTAATTTTCCTGAGCCATATGATGTGCTTATTGAAGAAAAAGTTCCTTTATAATCTAGTGGGTTATTCCCAACATTTGTTTCGTCATCTAATGGGTAATTATAATTATTTTCTTGGAACAAAACAGGTTCAACACCATCTTTTTCAATTGCAAAAACAGATTGAACTTCTCTCACGCCAGATTCTTTTTCAACAATTTTAAAAGAATAATTTGGCATACATGGTGCCAACAAAGAACTAGATTCCCATTTAAAAGTATCGAAATCAACAGATGATGCAATAGTATCAGAAGTATCTGCTTCTTCACCCGCAGCATTAACATTTTTCAGATTAATGAACGGAATTAGAAATAAAAAAGCTAAACAAACTTTAAAAATTTTTTTAATTTTTTTCCCCATTATATTTAAGATAGTTAATATTATTACCCCCCCCCCCCCCCCCCGTCTTATGTCAAGATTGTTTCGTTCTCTTATTGTATAAATAAAAAGCCACTCAAAGAGTGACTTTAAATCATAAACAAAACTTCCTTTTATCCAAAAAAGATTATTTCTTATCGTTCATCAGCTTATTGATGCATGTTAATATTTTCAAAAAACAATATCATAAAAACCTCTGTATTTTTAATATATGTTATTCTTTTTATTACAATGAATTTAAATATTTTTTTGCAAATTCTAAAATTTCTATAGGTTTATCATAAAGATAGCCTTGGAACAAATGACAACCCAACTGTATTAAGATGTCTCTTTGATCAGTCGTTTCAACTCCCTCAGCAATAACTTTAACACCTAAATCATTACACATATCAATAATATTCTTTAAAATAATACGATTCTTTTCTTGAACACTTAATGAATGAATCAAGCTTTTATCAATTTTCAAAACATCAACTTCTACTTTTGACAATAATGCCAAGTTTGTAAAGCTTGTTCCAAAATCATCAAGAGATATCTTATAACCCGCTCTTTTCATTCTCTTTAAAGATTCTTCCAAAACTGTTTTTCCTATATCTGCATAACTTTCAACAATCTCTATTTCTATTTGTTCTTTGGAAATGTGATATCTATTAAAAATAGTCTCTATGTTATCAATAAGGTTTTCTTCCATCATTGTTACACGTGAGAAATTCAAAGAAATAACTGGAACCCATTTATCTTCTTTATTCCATTTTTCTATCAGTTTACAGACCTCTTCAAAAACAAACAAATCAATAAATCGAATCAAATGATTCTCTTCAAGTGCTGGAATATAATAAGATGGTGCTAATACTCCATACTTCTCATCACGATAACGAATCAAAGCTTCTGCCCCAAAAACCTTATTTTGCTTAGAATCAAATTTCGGTTGTAGCCAAACTTCAAATTCTCTTTTTTGAATACTTTCTAATAATTGTGATTGAGCAAGATTATATTGACTATCCATTTCAACTTGATTTTCTTGATAGAACTGTCTTTTATTATTTTGCATGACTTGTACAGCAGTATTAACTATTTCAATTAAATTACGTTCAATATCATCCCATGCATATCCAAAAGAAACAGTAAACTTATCATAAGCTTCAATAATATCCTTTATCATTTTAATCTTTTGTTGTAGGTCAAGGACATCACAATCAAACATAGCAACAATAAACTCATCACCATTTAAACGGAAGATTTTTTTATCACCAAAGACACTCCTTAGAGCATCAGATGTTTTAATAATAATATTATCTCCCATATTATCACCACTCACCTTATTAATGCGACTCAATCCATTGATATTCACACAAACAATACCAACCGAATGACAACTATCAGCACTATAATTATCAACAAACGAATCATAACATGTTCGATTATATAATCCTGTTAAAGAATCATGATAACTCGCATAAATAATACTATCAAGAATATCACGTTTATCCCAATCTTCAATCATAAAACCAATAAAAGATTCCATAAAGCTTGTATTTTGAAAATTAGCATGAACATTATTAATCTCAAATACTGCCTTATGTTTTTTATCATCTGTTAATTCAATCCATCTTTGATTAACAGTTTTACTTTTATTCATAAGTAAATAAACATCATAAGAATGACAAAGCATACCTTCTAAACTTTCAACAACAATCGAATGATGCCATTTCTTTTCCTTAATCCATGTATTCACTACATCAATATCATGATTATCAAGTGTATATAATTCTTTAAATCCATCATTACTTACCCAAGTATGCTGACAAGTATAATAAGAATCACCTTCAGCTATATGCCACATACGAACATTATCTGCTCTAAAAAAATGTCCAATTGTATCAAGTGCATTAGATATCGAATCATCAATATCTTTAGCGTCGTGCATCATATGGATACCATTAAGGATATAATTACTTTCTAAAATATCATTTTCAATTGAACTCGCAATATCTCTATCATCAGATAAATCTATCGCAAAAGCCAACACCATTTGTCTATTCTTCCATTGAATAAGTTTATTCTTAATTAGAAATTCCTTATTAAAAACTTCATTATAGTTTTTATAAAGATAAAAACGTCCATCACTCCAATTTGATTTACGACAGAAAGGACAAGGCGTTGTTCTACGATGAATCAATTCATAACATTTCTTACCTTTACACTCAGTCGGACCTTTACCAATACGATTATAGAAACTTTGGTTCCCACAAATCAAATCATAGTTTTCTGGATCAATTAAATATCCAATATCCCCTTCTTCACCTACTACCATATTAAATTCTTCTATAATTTCTGTTTCTCGATCAACCAAACTCTTTGTTGAAAAAGTCATTTCGGTTTGAGCAGAAAAACCTTGTCTACGTTGCTCTAATAAAAGTTTTGCTTCATCATTTAAAATCTCATCATGATAGAAAACATAACAAGACTTACCTGAATGTTTAGCCGCAAATAAAGCAATATCAGCATGTCTAAAGCAACGTTCATATGAAGAGCCACTATCTACAATCACAACCCCCATACTTACTGAAATAAGAGGGTCAGACATTCGATGAATCTTCTTCATAAAATGATCAATACGTATTTTTAAATTTACATTACAATCATAATTTTTTAACAAAAGTATGAATTGATCTTGTGAATAACGACCAATAATATCACTTTTTCTAAAAGTTTGATTTAAAGCTTCAGATATCTTTACAAGAACTTGATTGGCTATATTATCGCCATTCTTTTGACTTATCTTATTAAAGTCATCAACATCTATTAAAACAAAAGTACACATTTCTGTTGGTTTCATTTCTTTAAGATAATTAACAATCTTTTTCTCTGAAGTCACACGATCATATAAACTTGTCAAAGCATCAAATTCCATTGAATTAACTAAAGGATTATAATCAGACTTCTTTCGACTATGTGTAGTCTTTATATACATCAATGCCATAATATGATTGTTTATAGGATTCTTAAACAAATGAATAGATAGAGTTACCCAAGCCATACGATTTTTTTCAACAATTCTTCTAAAATCAAACCCTAAATGATCAATCCCATTTGCATATGAAGTTAATAGATTACAAATATCCATTACTTCTTTATATTGTTCACGATCATCTGGATGAACAACCTTATCTTTAAACTCAGAAAATAATTCTGAAAATTCTATTTGTTCAATAATTTCATTATATAAATTCCATAATCCACCTACTTTTAAAATCTTATTATCAGTAACATCAATATGCCCATATGCATCTTGATCAGATAACATTGCCTGATAAAACATTGTTTCTGATAAATATTTTAAAATCGCTTCTTTTTCAGCAGTCATATCAAAGAGAAGCAAAATCAAAGACGATTCACTACCAATTTCTCTCATTTCCAAATAACAACGCACCCACTTATATTCACCATTTTCTAAAAGAACTTGAAAATCACAATGTTCTTTTTTCTTAATACCACTTTTAATATTATCAAATAAAATTTGGCATTCTTCAATACAATCAGGATGAATAATATGATTATCAAAATAATATTCAGGAAAAGTCGACCCAATCGGGTGAGGTTTTTTTATTAAATATTGTGTATAAGTATAGCGTAATTCAAATGTTACCCCATCATATTCATATGCATCAAAATGAGCAAAATCAAAAATAGCTGTTGCTCTTTTTTGATAATTCATTAATTGTTCTTCTATATTTTTATGATCAGATAAATCAAAAAACATAACAGTCAGTGTATTATGAGTATCAATATTTGATAAATCAATTTGTATACAAACCCATTTTTTATGTAAAGAATTTTTTAGAAAAAATTCTGTTTTCAATACTTTTTCACCTTTTTTTATAGCTTGGCGAATTCGCTTAGAAACAACTGAATCTAAAAATATACTCAAATGATTTTTATATTTAAAAGCAACATCATCCATAGAATAACCAATGATTGAATAAAACATTTCATTAGCGTATAAAATAGTGTAATCTTGGTTGTTGTTAACTATACACATTGCACATAATAGATTATCATGAATATCAGAATCACTATCCATTATATTTCACCCCTTTTTTTGTTTTCCTCTATTTACCATTATATCACTCATGTCAAAAAAATCTATATTTTTAAACTTAGCAACAAAAAACTCTACTCATAATTAAATTATGACTAGAGTTCACTAACCTTATTAAACGATTAGAAAATTATTTTCCAGCGATTTGGCTTTGTCCCATTTGAACTAATCTCTTAGTGATTTCACCACCAACAGATCCGTTAGCACGAGAAGTTGCATCAGGTCCAAGGTTTACACCAAATTCGTTAGCGATTTCGTATTTCATTTGATCGATTGCGTTTTGAGCACCAGGAACTACTAATTTGTTTTTGTTTGTATTCATAACTTTCACCTCCTGACACAATTAGTTTGTGTCTAAAGAAAAAAGTTATTCATAATTTTTTAAAATATTTCAAAATTATTTTTATACGTATTATCAACAACGATAAAAGTTGTTTCATCAATACATTTTTGAACCATTGCTTGATAATCCCAAGCAGCTTCAAAAGCTTCTGCTTTATAGCTTTTTGGTTTTGTAGCTGGTTGTTTAGGTGTGAAGATTGTACAACAATCTTCATGTGGTCTAATTGAAATATCATATGTATCTATTTTTGTTGCAATAGCAATAATTTCCAACTTATCCATACAAGCCACTGGTCTTAATACTGGCATTTTGATAACTTCATTAATTGTTGCCATACTTTCTAATGTTTGTGAAGCAACTTGTCCAATACTTTCCCCATTAACAATTGCTAAACAATTATTTTTAATAGCAACACCTTCAGCAATACGATACATCATTCTTCGCATCACTGTCATCGCATAACTTTCTTCACAATGTTCATAAACAGCTAATTGTAATTCTGTAAAAGGAACAATATGAACAGTAATCTTACCATGCGTATATTGTCTTAAAACATTAACAAGATCTAAAACCTTCTCTTTAGCTTGTTCATTAGTATATGGTGGAGATGCATAATGAACACATTCAATATCTACACCACGCTTTAAAGTTAAATATCCGGCTACTGGTGAATCAATCCCTCCTGATAACATAAGTAAGGCTTTACCACCAATTCCAACTGGATAACCCCCTGCTCCTAACACCACATTATCCATAACATATGAAAAATCTTTTCTAAGTTCTACTTTCACAAGAATTTGTGGTTGATGAACATCAACTTTCAATTCTTTTGTAGTATGATGAAAAACATGTCCTGCTATCGCACGATTGATATCATGTGATTGAAGTGGATAAGTTTTATCATTTCTTTTTGTATCAATCTTAAAAGTATTTCCTTCATTTGTTTCAATAACATGTAAACAAACTTCTTTAATCTTTTCAATATCACTTTCTACTTTATAACAAATCGAGAAGGAATGAATCCCAAAGACTGTCTTTAGCTTATCACTTACAGCCTTTGGTTCTTCTCCATTCAATAAAATATACATACGATCAAAAGAAACTTCATATTTTAAATTTTCAAAGGAGCTTAATATTTCCTTTGTATTATTACATAATTTTCTAATAAATAACTTCCTGTTTTTTCCTTTTGTTGTAAGTTCTCCAAAACGAACTAATATATGATTACTTTCCATGCATTTACCTCTGCTTCTTAATTGTCTTTAATACTGAAGAAAGATGATATAAAAATTGATCAATTTCTTCTTTTGTTGTCATATGAGAAAAACTAATACGAATGGCACTTTTAGCAATTGCATCAGAAAGATGCATTGCGGCTAATGTTTTAGAAACATCATTTTTATGTGATGAACAAGTACTCTTTGTAGAGACATAACAGTCATGTGCTTCTAAAGCATGTAAGATAACTTCTGGTTTATAACCAATACATGAGAAATTAAGAATATAAGGAGAACTGTTTTCAATTGGTGTATTAATAACAATATCCACTTCTTTAGATAATTCTTCCCTCACATATTGATTTAAAGATAACACATATTGATATTTCTCTTGTTGGTTTTCTAAAGCAATTCTTAATGTTTTTGCAAACATTGTATGAGTAGCTGTATTAGAAGTACCTCCTCTTAGACTGTTTTCTTGTTGTCCACCACAAATCAGTGGTACTAAAGTTGTGACTTCATTTTTATATAAAAGTCCACTTCCTTTTAATCCATATATTTTATGGGCAGAAAAACTTGCTAAATCAACAATTGATAAGTCTATTGGTATTTTACCCAATGCTTGAACCATATCAACATGTAGTTTTATTTTATTATTCTTTTTTAAAATAATATCTTTTATTCTATGAATAGGATTAATTGATCCTACTTCATTATTAACATACATTATTGATACAAGAATTGTATCATTTCTTATTTTATCTTCTAATTCTTCTAAATTCACTTGTCCGTTATTATCAACAGAGATAAAGTCCACATCAAATCCAAATACATCTCTTAATTGAACACAAGTATTATAAACACTTGAATGCTCAATTGATGTAGTGATAATATGTTTTCCTCTGTTTTGATATTGAAAAGCACAACCTTTAATAGCAAGATTATTTGATTCACTTGCACCACTTGTAAAAATAAGTTCAGTACTTTTAACATTTAACATATCAGCAATCAATTGTCTTGATTTTTCCATCAATGAACCAGTTTGCAATCCTAATGAATATAAAGAATCAGCATTTGCAAAATAATCATTTAATAAAGATTGGTACATCTTATTGACATCTTCATTTAAAGGTGTTGTTGATACATAATCTAAATAAACCATATGTTCCCTCCATAACCTAATATATGTATATATAACATATTCAATGCTAAAATGCATCAAAAAAGTCCTTAGACGGACTTTTTAGTTGTTTTTTTAATCAATTCTTCATAAGAACCAGGTTGAATCTTTTCAATAATATCAACAGCAATAGATAATGCTTTTGTATATTCACCATTTCTAAATAATACTTCAGCCTTAGTTAGTTCTGTATTAACTTCTAAAAAAGTTGAACGATAACGATTTCCAAAAACAATAGCTTCTTCAACCATTTCAGCAGTTACAATTAAATTATGAACATTATCATATAACTTATAAATAACATCTCTAGCACCATCAACACGCTTAGATAACTCTGATAATTCAACAGGTCTATTTTGTCTATACGCTTGAATATGGGCAGCTTTATCATATGAATCTTGAATATAATCTTTATAAGATTCATTAATCATAGGCAAATGCTTATTCTTAATTTCTGATTTAATTTCTAATAAAACGATATTAATATTTTCTAATTCATCAATAGCTCGTTGTTCTTGTAGATATAAATGATCTCTCACTTTAAAGAAATCATTTAAATAAGTTTGATGCATAGCAGCTCTTTGTCTTAAAGATTCAACTTTAGCAATCATTAATGAATAAGAGAAATCTCCTTGTTTCATTTCTTCTTCTAAATCATATGATTCTTTCAATGTAACATCAAATTCTTTGTATCTTTCTGTAACATCAACATCAATAGCTTCAACAACATATAAACTTTCAATTTTATTAAAATCAATAAGGACTTGTTTATATTGATCATAAACATCAGTAATCAAAGTATAACTATCATCCCACTTTTGTTTAAATTCATCAAAAGCACTTTTTTCTTTTTCTAAATCTTGAGTCAAAGCATCAATAGCATCAACTAAAGCTTGTAAAGTTTCACCAACACTATCTAAATCTAACTTCTTAATACGTTGACAAGATTCATCTAACGTTGTTCTAATCATATTCATACGATTCGTTACATCTAATTGATTTAACGAGAAACGATCTTCACTCATAACTTCTACTAATGACAAAGCATAATCAACTTTTTTAGGAATATATTGTCTCACAACAGCAATATAACTTGGTAAATCTTTCATATTTAAAGTAATCCAATCAACTTTAATATCAATATTCTTAGTAAATTCTCTAGCTTCTTCAAATAACTGATTATTCATCATACTTTCTAATTTCACAAAAGCATCATCAACTTCATTAAATACACTTAAGAAATCAGGAGCAAATTCTTCAACTTTAAAACGAATCATTTCAAATTCATCAATTGTTTTGCGATATTTTTCTTTAACTCTAATAATTTCTACTCTTTGAACATTTTCAATTTCAGTAATTGTTTCAATTTTTGATAGTAAGATTTGAGAATCTTTTTCATATATAATTAACATGTCTTGTAATTGTTTTATTTTTTTAGATACTTTACCTAGTTTTCCATAGAATAATTGTTCATCAACTTCATTAACCAAAAGTGATAACTGATTCTTTTGATAATCACTGATTCTCTCAAATTCAGCAGCATATTCTTCATATTGTTCTGATATTTCTGGCATGTTTTTAGAAATACTATGTACTCTACCCAAACGATATTGTAGTGGTAACGACTTTGTAGCATTCATATTATTTTCAACTTCTACAATTAATTTACGATATTTTCTTAATCTTATACTTCTTAAAAATATATATCCAATAATAAGAACTACTACAACAACTCCGGCTATTATGTATTCTTGTAATCCTATTTGACTAAAAAATTGGCTTAATTGATTAGTAATATTTTCCATAGATTCAACCCTTTCTTACTTCTTTTTACATTTTAACATATATTCTCTTCTTTTTCATCAATTTATAAAAAAATACTTTATATTACAAATCAAAAAACAAGTTTTTTTACTATCAATTGATAAAGTGAAATTTGTTTTATTTATCATCTTCTATTAGAATGGTTAAAAACTTTTCTTTCTTTGTTTACTTAACTTTAAATTAAATAAAAAAAGACATCCGAAGATGTCTCTTTATTAACCTAAACGGTTATAGTATTCAACGATTAGTGACTCATTGATTTCTTGGTTTAATTCTGATCTTTCAGGTAATCTTACGAATTTACCTTCCATTTTATCAGCATTAACTTCAACAAATCCTGGTACATGAGCAACTGAAGCTAAACTTGTTTTGATAATGTCTAAAGATTTAGATTTTTCTCTAACTGCAATAACATCTCCAACTTTAACTTGACAAGAAGCGATATCAGTTTTTACACCATTTAATAAAATATGTCCATGGTTTACTAATTGTCTTGCTTGTCTTCTAGTAGTTGCAAATCCTAATCTATAAACTGCATTGTCTAATCTTGTTTCAAGTAAGCAGAAGAAGTTATAACCAGTGATTCCTTCCATCTTACCAGCTCTTTTGAATGTATTATGGAATTGTTTTTCGTTAACTCCATACATATGTCTTACTTTTTGCTTTTCAGCTAATTGTAAACCATATTCAGTTTGTTTCTTTCTTTTTTGACCATGTTGCCCTGGAGCATAAGGTCTCTTTGCTAATTCTTTTCCAGTTTCTAATGTAGAAAAACCTAAACGTCTAGATTTTTTCCATTGTGGTCCTGTATAACGTGCCATTGTATTTCCTCCTATTGTTTTATTGGCATAAAACAATAACAATTCATAGATCCATTAGGTTGTGTTTATGCTAAGTATTTCTCTTTGCAGCAAGATACTCTACATCCTATTGTCATAAACGCATTGGCTAACACTCCATGTGCTGCTATCATTTGTTGCACTTGTATATTATACCAATTTATACATTCTTGTCAAATGTTTTTTATAGAAAGTGATAACTATAATTAATCGCTTGTTATCAATGTTTTTACAATTATTTTCAAACAAGATCATTCACTTTTCACTTTCTCATAATATTGCCATCATTTTATCAGATAATTCCCATTCATTTCTAACTTAAATATATATTTTTTCTTATTAAACCAACATTCTTTATAAAATTTTTTGAGAATTCTATGAGTCATATTTGTCAGCAAGTTGGGACGCACAGTCGTTTGCTTTGTGTTATGATTGTCTTGTAGCAAATAGCTATGCTTTTATAAGGAGGTGGGACTTATGTTCTATTTTCGAGGAGATGTGAAAACATGATATGGAGGAAATGAATCATGGAATATTGAGTGATACTCACTATTATTCTCTTGGTTATTTCTACAAAGTTTAAATAATCTAAGTTATTTAGGCTGATCCAATATTATAAATAGCATTTCCTCATAAAAGCGAAAAGGAAGAGTAACAGCTCTTCCTTTTCTTGTATTATAAATAACATTTCAATAACATTATACATTATATTTGCTAATTGTCAATTACTTGTTATTGCAATATTAACAGAGCAATATTAACAGAATGAATCCACATTTATAATATATTTTCTGCCTTTATTTTTCTAACTGGAATTTGGATTTCTGTTAACCATTCCTCATCAGTCTCTTTATTCCATATTCCATCAATATAAGACTCTCTGACATGACCAATAATCTCATAACCACTTTCTTCAATAAACTTAACAACAGCCATATACGCTTGTGGTAAACGCGTGTATGGTCCAAGATGTAATGTGCAAGCAGCCAACTCAACTTCTGAAACAACTTTAAATTGCACTTTTTGAGTATCCTCTTTCAATTCAGTTACAGATTCACATATCTCTACATCAACATCATTCTCTTTATATTCATCATCATAATACATTGTATAGCAATATTCTGGCAGTGCACATTCACAATTCCTCTTTTCCATCTCATGACCCATTTCAGGCATTTTATGGAATAAGTCATCATAACTATTAAGATGAACTCTCATTGAAGCAACAATCACTTCTGGCAACGACTTCATAACAACCCTATATTTGCTATCTAAACAATCTCCTGATAAGTAACCCTCAATACATGCAAGTTTATTGTTCAATTCAGCTATCTCCTTCAACAATTGGGTTTTCTTTTTTATTAATACTTTTTCTTCCGATTTCCCAGCTAATACATCTTTAATTTCTGGAATCGAAAGCCCCATATCTCTCAATGAAATAATTTTATATAAAGTTGGCAATTGAGCAGATGTATAATAACGATAGCCATTAATCTCATCTACATAAGATGGTTTTAATAAATCTATATCATCATAATATCTTAATGTTTTAATCGTTAATCTTGTCATTTGTGAAAACAAACCTATTTTATAAAGTTTAACATCTTGATTGACTTGACATGGTCGATATTTATTTTCCATAATATTCACCATTTTCCTCTCTTATTCCCATTTAAATGATACAACAGAAATGATTATTCCTGCAACTATAAAGACAACCAAAACAAGAATTGATAACCATGCTTGATCACTTAAAACACCTAACGATACGTCTTTAAGTAAACGTATTCCATGAGTTAGTGGTAAAACATTTGCAACACTTTGTAAAAAAGATGGAAACAACTCATAAGGAATAGTAGCACCTGATAAAAACAACATTGGAAAATAGACAAATGTTGTCACAACATTCGCTATCTTTAATGTTTTACATAAGCTTGCTAAAATCATCCCTAAACTAAACATTGATAACATCACAAGAAAATAAGCTCCTATAAAATAGAAAACATTTCCCTGCATCTGATAATCGAAGCATACAATGGCAATCAATGCCACTAGTATTGCTGATAAAATCGCTGTTAACATAGATATACACACTTGTACAAATAATATTAACATTGGACTCACTGGTGTTACAAAGAAATGCTTTAAAATTTTCTTATCACGGTATTCTGCAATCGTTAACGGAAGACCCATAAAAGCAGTCGCGCAAATTCCAACTGTAAGCAGTGATGCAAATGCACTTTGTAAGAAAGTATAATTGGTTTCCCCTGCTGTTCGACCACCACCAATAATAGCTATTAACATCAAGACTCCTACTGGCATTCCAACTCCAAAAATCAAACCATCAGGACAACGTAATCCTAGTTTACCTTCAACCTTTAAAAATGTTGTGAATTGTTTCATACTAGTTTTTCCTCCCCTACATACCATAAATAAGCTTCTTCTAAATTTTTATACGGACTCTTTTTAACAATCTCTTGAACAGTTCCTTCAACAACTTTTTGTCCTTCTTTTAAAATCAAAACATGATCACAAAGATTTTCTGCTTCTTCCATATAATGCGTTGTTAAAAATATCGTCATACCTTTTTCTTTCAGTTTCTTCAACAATTGCCAAACCTCACGCCTTGCAGCAACATCTAAACCAGTTGTTTGTTCATCTAAAAAGATAATTTTTGGATTAGAAATAAGCGCTAATAAAACTGAGAGTTTTTGTTTTTCTCCACCTGATAAATCATTGACTTTTTGATCTATAAAGTTTTCTAATTGAAACTGTTTTAATAATTCGTGATAATCATTTGGATTTTTATAAAGAACTGACATCTCCTCACATATTTCATTAACCTTAATATTCGTTTGATAATGAGAATGTTGTAATTGAACTCCAACTTTCTCAAACAATACCTTCCTATTCTTTTTAGGATTCATACCAAGCACTATTGCTTGTCCACGAGTTAAAGATGTTAATCCTAAAATACAACTAATTGTTGTACTCTTCCCTGCACCATTATGACCAAGTAAACCAAAGACTTCACCCTTCTTTACTTCAAAACTTAGATCATTAACTACATTTCGTTCATCATACGACTTTGTTAAATTTTGAACTTTTATACATTCATTCATTTCTCTTCCCTCCTTGTAATTGAAGAATACTATCTCCCCTAAGTGGAGAGTCAAGAATATTTGAGAAAGAAATTAAAAAGCCATATTTTTCAATATGACTTAATATTATGAATGAATATTTATTAAGATTTCATCCCATCTTTTTGTAGCTAGTTCGCTAACTTCACCTTTTTTACAAAATGATAATTTAGCAAGTTTAGGAACAACTCTTTCAACAACCATTTGATTATTAATTGTTTTACTTTCTAATACTTTGAAAGCCTCAAGAAATCTTTTATCTTTCTTTGCATAATCATAAAAAGATAAGATATAAACATAATAGAAAAGATTATAACCTCTAAATGGATATTCACATTGCATAAATAACGTTCCTATACCATAATGACATGGGCTAATAGGCTTTCTTATTACCCAATGTTGTAATAAGAATTCTACTGCTTTATCTAGTGAAGACTCATTATTAAGATAATCTGTATAACGAAATATATCCAAGATAGTTAATGTTGTATTAGGTGTAGAATAATTTGTTTCTTCACCCCTACCAAAACTATATTTATTACACTTCCAACCACCATCAGTTTCCTGTGTATCTAAGAAATATGTTAATGATTTTCTTACACGTTCATCATTAACATAACCCATTTTACAGAGTGTTTCGATTGCGATAGCAGTTTGACATGGATAAATACCACCAGTAGGATATAGTTTTACGCGGCCATCTTCTCGCCATGCATCAAATATCAAATCTGCAACTTGTTTCATTATAATGTTTTCTTTTGGCATTCCTAATTCGATTAAGTAACTGACACTTTCTAATGTTGAGAATGGTCCTCCTTTTAATAATCGCTTATCAGGAGTTGTCCATAAATCTGCACCTTGATCATATTGATGCGATAATATGACTTCAATATCTTGATCATACTTATTCTTTTCCACCTTTATACTCCTTTCATCCTTATTAAATATAGTATAACTTAGAAACAAAGAAAAAAGAAGATTGAAAACCAATCTTACTTATAATAGATATCCAAATGTTAAGAAAATATAAGTACTTAAATCCTCATCACTTAAATTCGCATATGATTTTGAAACTTATTATTCATGATATTATCTTGCAACCATTTAAGAACGCCAAAAACTTGTGCAGTTTATTTTATCGTCAATATTAAATTGAATCATATGTTTTAATAAGTCATAATCTATTTTATCAGTCCATTTTATTCTAAAAAGATTACGACTTTGACTATAACCAGAATTTTCTATATCTTTAGAAAATTTTTTGATACCCAAAACTTCTGGTGAAATAGAAAAATGCTTGTTTGCAACACTAAAACCAATAATAAATGTTCCATGATCTATAAACATGGGTTGATTCCATGCGACTTTTGTTTCTAAATGTGGGAATGTGGTTTTCACCCAATCCAATAATTCTTTTAATTGATAGCGATGTTCTTCATTGGAAATTGTCGCTAAGTAATCTTCAAATGTTTTCATTGATTTTCATCTCCTTAAGTTCTAACATCTTACATTCCTTCTTTTAAATCCCAAACGATTTTTATCTATAGCTCTTTGAATATATACAGTTGCATTAGGTGTCTGACAATTTGTTTTACCATTATCAACAATAACAACACCAATTTTCTGTGCAACTTGAATTGCTTCTTGATGCGATGGTAAATAGGAAATTCCAACAGAAATTACAAAGTTATTCATGGCATATTTAACCCAGTTTGGTTGTGAATGAATCGTTTTTTCAATAACCTCTAAATACCTTAATATTTTTTCTTTATCAAAGTTGTTATCTGGTTTATATCCTAGTAACCATTCATAGCATGACCATCCTGCTGAAGCATATAATTCCTCATCACTTTTTATCCAATTATCAGCTAATTCTTGTGCTAAGCAAGATTCAGCTAATGTGACTGCAACTGTATAATTTGCTATACCATGACAGTAAGCTTCCTGTATCCATTTTTCAAAATCTTGCTTTGTCATTTTGTTATAATCAGCAATCATTCCAGCCAGATACATAGCATCATAATTCCCAGTATTATATAGTTGTATTGATAATTCATAATCCTTTCCTATTTTCTTAGCAAGTGGTTTTAATGCTCCTGTCGTCACTCCAAACAATGGTTCTCGCGCCCCATGATTCATATATGTTTTTTTCGTTTGTTCTTTACCAAGTTGTTCAAGTTGATGCATAATTGATGATAAAATTTCTTTATTCGCATTCATTAATGACCTCCATAAAATAAATCTTTATCTACAAATATTATAACCATTTTCTTTGAATTTAGGTATTTAAAATATCTAATAAAATATATTTATAAAAAAAGGTTTCCTAAAAAGGAAACCAGATACTATTTAATCTTTGATATTTGCACTTTGAATAACTAATTGACTTGCTTTTACACGATTATAATCATGTTTTAAGTTATCTAAAGTTACTTGTTCTAAAACTTGTTCTTTTGTAACTTGATTTTGTGTAGCAATTGCTTCTACTTGTTGATCAGCTTCTTCATCTGTTGTTGAAATATTTTCAGCATTAATAATTCCATCAATAACTGCTTCGAATTTAGCTTGTTGAGAAGCAGATGGTTTGATTTGTTCTTTTAATGCTGCTTCATCCATACCCATCATTTGAAGATATTGGTCTAATTGCATACCTTGTCTTGATAATTCAAAACCAATATGTTGAATATGTTGATTCATTGCTTTTTCAACATCTTCATCAGATAATTCAACTTCACTATCATTAAGAACTGCTTCAAAAATTGCATTTTCAACTTCATTTCTATATTGTTGATCATGTTGTGATTGAATATGTGCTTCCATTTCTTTCTTTAATTCTTCAACTGTTTGTACATTAGGTATATTTAATGATACAGCGAATTCATCGTTTAACTCTGACTCTTGTTTGTTTTGAATGTTATGTACTGTAACTTTAAACACAACATCTGCACCAGCTAAATCAGGCATTCCATATTCTTCTGGGAATGTTAAATTCAATTCTTTTGTTTCACCTTTTTTCATTCCAATCATTTGTTCTTCAAAACCAGGAATAAATTGTCCTGATCCGATTTCTAATTGATGTCCATCAGCTTTACCACCATCAAAAGCAACACCATCTTTGAATCCTTCAAAATCAATTGTTGTTAAATCTCCATTTTCAACTTCTCCATCTTTATCTGTAAATGAAGGTGTTTGAGAAAGTAATCCTTGAATTTGTTGTTCTACTTCTTCTTGAGTAGCTGTATGTTTTTCTACCTTAACTTCTATTCCTTTGTATTGCCCTAACTTTATTACTTTTGCCATAATTTTATCCTTTCAATATTAACATGATTCATATTGTAACATAAAATAAAAAATAAGAAATAGTTTTATTATGAAATATATATTTCCACATATTTATGTCTTTTTATTTTCAATAAATTCCTTAATTCTTTGATTTATATAATCAGGTTTACTCACAGACAATAGATGTGATGCATCTTCAACAATTTCTAACTCTAAGTTTTTTATTAACAAACGAGCTCTTTTCATTGCCTTTTTAATTGGAAATGCAAATTCATTTTCACCAAACACAACAAGTACTGGCATATTGATTTTATCAAAGTGCTCTTTCTTTATCCATTTAGGAAAACTTACATTTGAATTCATATTCATAACAGAAATAGTGAATTGTTCAATGATAGAATTAGGTAAAGGTGCTTCTTTTGCATTCCCCCAGCCAATATAATTCTCAACATTTTCTCTTGTTGGATGAAAACCCATTTTCATTATCTTTATAAAATAACGAGAGTACATCTTAGCAAAGGTTTGAACTGGACTTAAAAGTATTAATTTTAATATATGTTGTGGAAAATAACCTGCATAATTGGTTGCTGTCCATCCACCAATAGATAGTCCACAAAGAAATATTTTATCAAGATTTAATTGTTCCAGTGTTTCATCAAGCCATTTTGCATTATCATATGGCGTTTTCATTTTATGGGTGAGAATACTTTTTGATGATTCACCTATTAAATCAATAGCATATATACAATAGTCTTGACTCCAACTCATAATATTAGGATACCAAATTGTCGAACCACAACTTGCAGCATGAAGTAATACAAGTGGTGGATTGTTTTTATCCCCACAACAAATAACATGACTCTCTCCAAATGATGTTGAGACATATTTTTCACTAAAAGGTACTGATATGAGTTTAAGTGATTGATCATATACATCAAAATACTTCTCTTGACTTTCTATTGTTCTAAAATTCAAACCTTTTTTCATAACAATATCTCCTCTAAATTCAATGATAATTATATGATATCATAGTGTGATATTGATGAAAAGGTCAATCCCTTTATATTTATCAGATAAGTAAGAAATTTTAAGTAATTAAGTAAATTACTGTTATATGAATATTGTTTTAATACCTATATCCAATAACATTTTATAGACATATCCTATTCTATAATGATAATATGATTAAGTATAGTAAACTTGCTGATACTAAAGGGAGGACGAATATAAATGGAACCTACACATAAAAGAAGAGTGAGATATAAAGGTACTCACCCTAAGAAATATAATGAGAAGTATAAAGAATTAAATCCTGATTTATATCCAGAAACAATAGAAAGAGTTATCCAAAAAGGAAGTACTCCTGTCGGTATGCATTTATCTATTATGGTTGATGAAATTTTAGAGTTTTTAAATATTCAAGAAGGAGAAATAGGTTTAGATTGTACTTTAGGATATGGTGGACATACTTTAAAGATGCTTGAATGTTTAAATCATACTGGTCATATGTATGCATTAGATATTGATCCTATTGAGAGTGTAAAAACAAAAGAAAGATTATTAAATAAGGGATATGGTGAAGATATTCTGACAGTTAAATTATGTAATTTTAAAGATATTGATTTAGTATCTGAAGAAGTTGGATTATTTGATTTTGTTTTAGCTGATTTAGGAGTTTCATCTATGCAGATAGATAATCCAGAAAGAGGTTTCTCTTATAAAAAAGAAGGACCTTTAGATTTAAGATTAAATCCTCAAAAAGGCATCCCTGCTTCAAAACGATTATTAGAATTAAATAAGGATCAATTAGAACAACTCTTTATTGATAATTCAGATGAACCTTATGCTAAAGAAATAGCTAAAAACATTGATTCATTCTTAAAAGCTGGTCACACTATAGAAACAACTACTACTCTTTATAAAATTATTGAAAGAAGTTTATCTTTTGTACCAGAAAAAGAAAGAAAAGATATTGTAAAAAAATCTGCTGCTAGAGTTTTCCAAGCATTACGTATTGAAGTCAATAGTGAATTTGAGGTTCTTATAGAATTCATGGAAAAACTTCCTACTATCCTTAAACCAGGTGGAAGAGTTGCAATCTTAACTTTTCATTCTGGTGAAGACAGAATTGTTAAAAAAGCTTTTAAAGAAATGAAGAACTTAGGTATTTATAGTGATGTTGCTAGAAATGTTATAAAGCCAACCAAAGAAGAATGCTTTGTGAATAGTCGTGCAAAATCAACAAAAATGAGATGGGCTATTAAAGCTTAAACAATACAAAACACATGATCATACCATAAGTTCATGTGTTTTTATATTTTCAAATTAAACATTAAAAACTTATGCTTATGATTTCTTCAAGAGTTCATATTTTTATGATAGAATATAATAACTAAAAAAAGAAAAGGAGATATAAAAAAATGGCTAAATTAGATGGAAAAGTTGCGATTATAACTGGGGCTGCTGCTGGACTTGGCGAAGGGATTGCAACTGCATATGCAAAGTATGGCGCAAAGATATGTATGTTTGATCTTGCAAATGATGTTGAAGAAACTGCTGAGAAATTAAGAAAAGAATATAATGCTGAAATTATAACATATGTTGGTAATGTTGCTGACAAAAAGCATTTAGAAGATGCTATTGCTAAAACAGTGAATCAATTTGGATGCATTGATATTGCTTGTTGTAATGCTGGTGTTTGTAGATTAGCACCCTTTGAACAAATGAGTGATGAAATGCGTGATTTTCATATTGATGTGAATATCAAAGGTGCATGGAATACTTGTCAAGCTGTTATTCCATATATGCTAAAGAAAGGTAAAGGCAGTATTGTGATTGCTTCTTCTGTAACTGGTGATATAGTTGCTGATGCTGGAGAGGTTGCCTATGCAATGACAAAGTCTGCTCTTGTCGGTTTAACAAAGTGCTTAGCTGTTGAATATGCTGATAGAAACATTCGTGTCAACTGTTCTCAATTAGGTTATGCAAGAACTCCAATGGTAGAAAAGATGGCTATGGAGTCTAATCCTAATGACCCTGAAAGTGCTATTCAAGATATTGCTAATGGGGTGCCAATGAAAAGACTTGCTAACCCAATTGAAGTTGGTGAATTATTTGCTTTCTTAGGTAGTGATGAATCAAGTTATTTAACAGGTTCACAGATTGTTATTGATGGTGGAAGTACCTTACCAGAAACAATGAGTATTGGAACAAACTAAACGTATAATAAAAAGTCAGAATAATCTGACTTTTTATTATACCTATGTATTAATGTTTATTTTCTTTATCAGCATACAATGCTTTATCAATTTTTTGAATTGTTTCTACTAAACCTTTTTCTACCATGCCTACTCCATAACTAAACGATAAATAGCTATACTGTTTATATCGCTTATTATATTCTTTTCTAAGTTGATTAATCATTTTACAAATGTCATGCTCTTCAACAGATGTCCTAAAAATAGCAATAAATTCATCTCCACCAATTCGAATCATCGCAATAACATCCTTAATCTGTTTTATTGTTGCAACAAATTCTTGTAATATTTTATCACCCACATCATGTCCTTCATTATCATTAACCATTTTAAAATTATCTAAATCAAACAACACACAATTATGCCCATAAAGCAAATCTATATTTTGTTCAAAATAACGTCTATTTTTTGCTTGTGTTAATGGATCAACAACAGATATTAATAAGTTATATTGATTTTCAACATAAAGTTCTGTAATATCATAAGCAATTGTAAAGATATGATCTTCTTCTTTATATTTAATTTTATATTTAAGAACATCAAAATATTGTGATAACAATGGATTATCATCTGCACTCTTAAACTCAATAATTTTACTTAAACCACCTGAACTTCCATCTTTCTTTTGTAAGTCTAAACTTCCATCATGACATTGTAGAAATGTATCAGCAACATTCTTAGGTACAAGTTTTGCCAACTCTACATTTGTCTTTCCAATTGGATCAACATCCGTATATTCTGCCACCCAGTTTCTAAAGTTATCATTCAAATATATAATTTCATGATGATGATTACGAATGCTTAAAAACCCCGGGTATGAGGCAGCAAATATTTTCTCGAATTCATTTTCCATATCAAAGACTCCTTTCATACTACAGTTATCCGTGTATATTATCATACCATACTTTTAAGAATACAAAAAGTACCTTGTATAAACAAAACATACTTTATAAAGAAACATCGTTTTAAATATATAAGCATATCAATTTTTCAATAAATATTTTTTATTATTTCTTTATATATTTTTATAAGTAAATTAATCATAAAATGAAAAGAGAAATGCAATTTTCTGCATTCCCCTATATAGCCTTATGTCTCATAATCTCAATTTATGTATAATTATAGATTATTTTCTTCTATTTTATGATGCGTTGCTTTCATCTCATACATTCTTTCATCTGCTTGTCCCATAATATGTTCAATTGAAATCTTTTCTTTCTCATGAACCCCGACAATTCCATAACTAATTGAAGCACTATATTCACTAGTACTCTGTTGTATTTTTAAAGAAATATCCTGCATAATCATAGCTGTTTGTGTTTGGCTCATATATGGATAAATGAGCGCAAATTCATCTCCACCTATTCGACATGCAGAACCATACTCTAAAGAATGAGATGCTAAAATTTGACTAACCATCATCAAATAATCATCACCAACTGTATGTCCTAAATTATCATTAACATACTTTAGATTATCCATATCAATAATAACAAGAGAGAAAGATATTTGTTTTTTTAGAAAAGAAGAAATCTTTTCTATACAATATCGACGATTGTATAACGAAGTTAAAACATCTTTATATGCCATTTCTTCTAATAATATTTTTTCATTTATATCAGCAGTAATATCTTTTATAAAATATGCAAATGCATCTTGATCTTTCCAATTAATTGAATGCCCCTTTATATTTAATGTTTTTCCACTAATAGGACAATTATATATTTTTTGAAAACTATCTTGTTTTTCATTATGTAATAATTCATCTAAAACTTTACAGTATTGTCCACAAACTGTATCTCCTGATTCTGGATTATAAAATTTTTCTCTTGCTTTATCATTAACATAAACAATAGAATTACTTTCTACATCAATAACTAAAATCCAATCTTCTAAAGTATCCATCGTCTGAACAAGTAATTCCATAGATTGTGATAAAGCTATACTTTTTTCTTTAAGTTTGATTTCTCTTTCTTCTAATTGCTCAATCATAGTATTGAAGTTCATTGAGAACTCACCAAGAAAATTCACCTTTTGTTTATAATCACCTTGAGCAACTTGTGATGTTTGCCATGTAAGGTGTTGTAGAATAGATTGTAATTCTTTCAATTCACTTGCTAAAAAATTATACTTACTAGGTTTTTCTGCACTCAGTTCGCCTTCACAAAGCTTTCTTAAAAACAAATGTAATTCAATCATACAATCAGATAAATAATAAATTGCCCCTTGTAATTCTTCTAATTCTGGTTGAATAGAAGACTTTGGATCTTGTAACGGTTTATTTAATAATACACACCGTAACTGTTCTACGAGATAATCGATATCAGAATTCGCCATAATATCTATTCCTTATGATCTATATGCGCTTCAAAACGACATACACGTGATCCAGTAGCCCAACAATCAACTTCTGTTACAACATACTCTTGTTTTGTATATTCTTTTAGTATACCTGCTAAAAAACCTTCATCATAATTGCATACAGTTTCACCTGTAACAGGCAAACCTGAACAGTCAATATCTTCGCCAATAGTTAAAACAGCATGTCCAGTTTCAAAATCAAATTTTTCAACACGTAAGATTCCAATTTTCATAGTTTCAAGAACTTGTTGTAAATGAGCTGTAAACTCATTCCATTCAAGTGATAATTGTAAATTATTCAATGCAAACTCTCGTCCTGCAAGTTCGCCAGATTCTCGAAAGATTCGAATAGTTTCATCTTTACCATACTTGTCTGCAAGTACTTGTTTAATTGAGTATTGAAACAAGCGAAATACAGCAACAGGCATTTGTTCACCTAAGTTTTGACGGCCTTCTTTGATATCGCCAATATCATCCCAGCTAAACCTCTCTTCTTCTTCCTTAAATAACTCAAACATTATTTACTCCTCCATTTCCTCTATCACCTTCATTGTAGCATAGAAAAATAGCTTGCTCAACATCTTGCCTTGAATATGTAGGGAATATATGGAGAGAAATGGTATATTCCACATTCAAAAAGTACTGATCAAATAGGATTAAATTATACACAGAAAAACCGAACGTCAAATGAGAATTAAGTTTTTCTTTTAAATATTAACTAATACATTTTATAATTCATTAACTCTTTTCTTACAATTCTACTTGTATCTTTTGTTCATAAAAATATACAAACTATAACTATATATTATTAATAAACAATAATTCTCTTCTTATCTTTAAAAAACAAAATCAAAACCCCAAAAGTATAGATTTTTATCAAAATTTTGTAATATCTAGCGAACAACAAGAACATGAAAACATTCTCATAACTCCCTTACAATCTAAATTAGAAATTCGAGCGATCCTGCAGCTCCAGCAGCCACTTCATACTTTTCAAAAACAACTACAATTTGATTATTTTGATTAAGATAAAAATTTGTATTTTCAGTAATCAAATCATAGATAGAAAGTTCTTTCCATAACAAATTTCTTTGTTTACTACTCCATTTATCAATTGTGTTTTCAACACTATCTGCAACAACTTGTTTATACTGATTACCATACCAATCTTTAAGCGTAAAAACTTTAGAAGTTTCTAAGTCAATATTATAATAAAGTGTATTGTTATATGCACTAAATGCTGTTTGAGTTTGTGATACTACGAAAGATATATATTGTTCATTAATACACTTTACTTCATAATCTACCGTTATCCCAATTGGCGTAAATTCCTTTGGCTTTCCACCCGTTTCTACAAATGCTTCAAAATAATCTTTAGCCATTAAATCACTTTCTTTTACACACTTATTTATAGCTTTTTGGATTTCTAAATTAACTCTTTTTTCCAAATCTGTTTTCCCTGTGTTTTCAATTTTAGGAATTTTTACATCAATGTACTTTATATCATCCTTGAAATGATACTCTCTCAATGTCAAAACCTGACAAAAATCACCTATCAATGGTATCTCATACATAGTCTTAGCAAATACAGGTGAAATGTTAACTAATGAGCCAACACTAATAACAAATACAACTAAAACCATCAATGTTTTTTTAACAATGTATGCTGTTATATTTTTTCGTCTTAAACATTTACCTTCTTTAAGTGCATTATTAATAATAGAATCTAATTCTTCAGGAATTTCAATATCATCATACTTCGATTTATCATTCATTTTCTATTCCTCCATATATGTTTTTAAAATTTTTAAAGCTTTATACAGTCGTGCTTTCGTTGTATTTAGATTAGTTGATGTAATGTCTGCAATGTCACAAATTTTCATACTCTCAAAAAAGCGAAGTATGATAACTGTTTTTAACTCAGGTGATAATTTATCTACTGCAGAATACAAGTTCATATATATTATTTTATCAAGAATACTATCTTCATCCTCTATTTGTGACATTATTGATTCATCAAAATATAGAATTTTATCTCGTTTACGAATATGAGCGATACTTTCATTAATTAAAATTCTATAGAACCATGTTTCAAGATATTCTTTTTTTCGTAGAAAACCACATTTTTGAATAGCTTTAACAATTGCATTGTGAACAATATCCAAGGCATCTTCTCTATTTTTGACATATGCAAAAGC
Source organism: Coprobacillus sp. (assembly GCA_036639875.1). Taxonomy (GTDB): domain Bacteria; phylum Bacillota_I; class Bacilli_A; order Erysipelotrichales; family Coprobacillaceae; genus JAVWHX01. Next base: position 34,502 of record JAVWHX010000002.1, on the reverse strand, counting down.
TACTCTATAATATTTTTCTTTATTTGTTGTAACAAGCTTCATAAGCTCTTGTACTGTATTCAAAATTATATCCTCTTTCAATTCTTTCAATTAATATTTTATAATAATCTTTCGTTTATAATATTTGTTTGATAAACAAACAATAAATTAATCTTTAACCTGTTAAATCATTATTTTACTTTTGGATTTTTGCTATTATAACTTTTATCTCAAATTTAAACACTGTTTTCTCTTTAAGAAATCCATTATCAATTAAATACGAATAATTTTATCCATATTATATAATCCTTTTCTTATATTGTCATCAAAAAACTAATTAGACATTTCATTAAAATCCTCCACTTATGTAATTCATCATTCCTTAGTATTCCATTAATTTATTAGGTTGACTTTGTCCTCCCAAAAAAATTTAAAAAATACTACATAAAAACCAAAAACATTTTCTCAAATAATTATAATCAAATTTCTTCTTTATATTTTATCAACGTATGTGATTTTAAATAAGTCAGCCATTTTTCACAGTATGCTTTCTTTAAATGAATACCATCAATACTTACCTCTTCAGGCAGACTCCCATCTGACATAGCAACAGCATTACTCAAGTCAATATAAAACACTTGTTTTTGTTTTGCCATTTTTCTAATTAAGATATTGTACTCAGATATCTTTTTGTTTTTTATGTAATTATGAGAAGTGGAGACTTCTTTTGAAACTGGTATAATTTCTTGCAAATAAATGATTGTTTTTGGATTTACACTTTTAATTTCATCAATAATTTTACTATATTTTTCAATAAACACATTATGATATGTCCAACCTATTTCACAAGTGCCAAACATTATATATACTTTTTTAAAGTGCACTTCCTTTAAAGCTTCAACTATTGAAATTTTCGTTCCATTTTTATTAACAACAGACTTTGTAGAAAAATCATCTACTGTGAGTCCATTATATGTATAAGAAGTAACATTTGATAATCCAGTATTCAATACAAGACCTTCCATTCTCGAATCTCCAATAAATACTGCATCATCAAAATAACTATTTTCTACAATTAAATTTTTAGGAACAGGTTGAGAATAATCATATTCATTCGTTTTGTTTTGTTCTTTTCCATCTATAGTTATTTCATTAATTATATTGGCGGATTCGCTAACAGTTCGAACAAGACCATTCTCGCTTTTTGCAATTCCTTTCTCTACGCTTGCCTCTATTATTGAATTCACTAAAATCATTAATATAATAACTTTTAAAATATTTATTAGATAAATAAGTTTGTACTGTTTTACATTATATTTTTCTTTTCTAATTCTCTTTAGTTTGTAATAGACATTACCCTCTAATTTCATACTCTTATCATCTCCTTTCACTCTCATAATATTAGATAAATAAAAGTATTAAAAAGTTGTCTAAATATTTAAAAATTTTTATAAAAATTAAAAAAGTGTCACCTAAATGACACTTCATATAAATCACATATATGTTATTCTATTCGAATTCTATTGTTCCTGGAGGTTTAGATGTAATATCATACATGACTCTATTAACACCACGAACTTCATTAATAATACGAGACATCACTTTATTTAAGACTTCATAAGGAATCTCAGCAGACTCCGCAGTCATAAAGTCAATCGTGTTCACTGCACGTAATGCAACTGCATAGTCATAAGTTCTTTCATCGCCCATAACACCAACAGAACGCATATTTGTAAGTGCTGCAAAGTATTGACCAATTGTTTTATCAAGACCTGCCTTAGCAATTTCTTCTCTATAGATAAAATCAGCATCTTGAACCATCTTGACTTTTTCTTCAGACACTTCACCAATAATACGAATACCTAAACCCGGTCCTGGGAATGGTTGTCTAAAGACTAAGTATTCAGGAATTCCTAATTCTAAACCAACTTTACGAACTTCATCTTTAAACAAATCTCTTAAAGGTTCAATAATTTCTTTGAAGTCTACACAATCAGGTAATCCACCAACATTATGATGAGACTTAATCACTGCAGATTCTCCACCTAAGCCACTTTCTACAACATCAGGATAAATTGTCCCCTGTACTAAGAAATCAACTGTACCAATCTTTTGAGCTTCTTCTTCAAATACACGAATAAACTCTTCACCAATAATTTTTCTCTTTGCTTCTGGCTCTTCAACACCTTTTAATTTATCATAATATCTTTGTTGAACATTTACTCTAATAAAGTTTAAATCATAATTACCATGAGGTCCAAAGATTTCTTCAACTTCATCACCTTCATTTTTACGTAATAAACCATGATCAACAAACACACAAGTTAATTGACTTCCAATTGCTTTAGATAACAAAACAGCAGCAACACTAGAATCAACACCACCAGATAAAGCACATAAAACTTTTCCATTACCAACTTTACTTCTAATCTCTTTAATAGACTCTTCTACAAAAGAATCCATTCTCCAATCTCCTGCACAATGACAAACATTCATCACAAAGTTAGATAACATCTTTGTTCCAAATTGAGTATGTAAAACTTCAGGATGGAATTGGATTCCATATAAATTGTTTTGACTATCTTCATACGCTGCAACAGGACAGTCTTTTGTTGTAGCAGTGATCTTAAATCCATCTGCTATATCAAAGATAGTATCAAAATGACTCATCCAACAAGTACTTTCTTTATCAACACCATTAAAGATAACACTATCTGTATCTACAGTTAATAAAGATTTTCCATATTCTCTGACATCAGCACGAGCAACTCTACCACCTAAAACATGTTGCATTAACTGTGCTCCATAACATAACCCTAATACAGGAATCCCTAATTCAAATAATTCTTTTGAACAAGTTGGCGAATCTTCTTCATAACAACTATTAGGACCACCAGTTAAAATAATCCCTTTAGGATTCATTGCTTTAATCTTTTCAATATCAACTTTATATGAATAAATCTCACAATAAACATTACATTCACGAACTCTACGAGCAACCAATTGATTATACTGTCCACCAAAATCAATAACAACGACTAATTCTTTTTTCAAAATATTCCCTCCTTATTTTACTATATCTTTTAAAATAATTGTTTGTTTTCTATCAGGTCCAACTGAGAATATTGCTATTGGACAATGTACCAATTCACTTATTCTCTTTAAATAATTTTGACAATTGATAGGTAATTCTTCAAAAGAAGTGACTTTCGTAATATCTTCATTCCACCCAGGCATTTCTTCATAAACAGGTTCTACTTTATCTAAATCACCAATAACTGAAGGTAATGCATAAATAGTTTCTCCATTCAACTTATAAGCTACACATAATTTTAAAGTTTCAATACCTGTTAATACATCCAACAACATAATTGATAAACCAGTCAATCCACTCATTCTTCTTGATTGGTTTACAACAACTGCATCAAACCAACCAATCCTTCTAGGACGTTTTGTGACTGTACCATATTCTCTACCAACTTCTCTAATTGTATGAGCTATATCCCCATCAATCTCAGTTGGAAAAGCTCCAGACCCAACTCTTGTTGTATAGGCTTTTACAATTCCTACAACATCTTTAATATGAACAGGACCAATCCCAGCTCCTTCACAAACACCATTAGCCCCAGGATGAGAACTTGTTACATATGGATAAGTTCCATAATCAATATCTAGCATTGTTCCTTGAGCACCTTCAAATAACACTTTCTTATTGTCTTGTAAATATTCATCTAACAATAAACCTGTATCACACACCATTGGTGCAATCAACTTGGCATATTCTTTATATTCATTGAAAATATCTTCAACATTAAAATTCAACTCAGGATACTCTCTTGTCTTTAAAGGTAAAACTTCCTTTAATCTTTCTTTGAATAAATCTTCTCTAATCAATTCACCCATTCTTATCCCAATCCGAGCATACTTATCAACATAAGTAGGACCTATCCCCTTTTTTGTTGTTCCAATGTTTTTATCACCACGATATTGTTCTTGTAAAGCATCTATTTCAAGATGATATGGTAAGATTACATGAGCTCTGTCACTAATCTTGATTCCATCAGTACAAATTCCTGCATCATTTAAATACTTCATTTCTTCTAACAATGCTTTTGGATGAATTGCCATACCATTTCCTAATATAACATTCCCACTTGTAAAGATTCCAGAAGGTATTAATCTTAAGGCAAACTTTTGATTATTAAACTCAATTGTATGACCTGCATTATTCCCACCTTGATAACGAACAACCACATCAACCTTTTGAGATAAATAATCAGTGATTTTCCCTTTTCCTTCATCTCCCCATTGACTTCCAACAACAACAATTCCTGACATATTTCCACCTTTCCAAGTTATGAACTTATTATACACATATCATAAACTTATACAATTCTTTTTTTATTATCATTGACGATAATACTTGCTTATTATATGATAATATTATCTATTAGTAAAATTAATATTTAAGTCATTTGATATAAGGAGAACTAATATGAATATCAAACTAGAACAATATAAAATATTTAATGAAGCAGCATCAACTTTATCCTTTTCTTTAGCTGCTAGAAACTTATTTATTACTCAATCAGCAGTATCACAAACAATTACAACTCTAGAAAGAGAATTAAACACTCAACTCTTTATAAGAAAATCAAAAGGTGTTATCTTAACTAAAGAAGGAGAACTCCTTCATCAAAAGATATCTCATGCTTTATCCTTAATTACTTCTGTAGAAAATCAAATTATGAACTTACATGATTTATCTAAAGGAGAGTTAATTATTGGAGCAGGTGATACATTGAGTGAAAATTATATTATGCCCTATTTAGTAGAATTTAATAAACTTTATCCTAATGTTACTATTCAAATGGTAAATCGTACAAGTTTAGAGATTATTGAACTCTTAAAAAGTGGTCAAATAGAAATAGGGTTTGTGAATATGCCTTTACAAGATGATTCCATAACAATCAAAGAATGTTTACAAGTCCATGATATCTTTGTTTCAAAACAAAAAGAAGAGAAAATATATTCTCTTCAAGAACTCTCACACGAGTCATTAATATTATTAGAAAGATCTTCTAATTCTCGTCATTTTGTTGATAATCACTTTGCATCATTAGGTGTTTTATTAAATCCAACAATAGAACTTGGTTCCCATGAGCTCTTATTAGAAGCTGCTAAAAACAATCTAGGTAAAGCTTGTGTTATTAAAGAATTCTCACAAGATGAATTAGACCAAAAAGATATCTATGAAGTGAAATTATCATATCCTATTCCTAAAAGAAGTATTGGATATGCATATCTATCAAGAAAGACATTAACACCTTCCTCATTAAAATTCATTGAACTTATAGGCAAATAAAAAAGATCGACACCCTAATATCGATCTTTTTTTGTGATCTATAGAGCTGCTGTTCTCTATATTGAATGGACTGCTGTTTCCATTATATGACCACTCGAGATAAACTCGTATGAATACTTTTTATTTTGCTGACATGTATATCTATTATTATGTGATATACATCAATCCCTTAGGACAATTTCCATTATATGTATATGTTAGAATTATGCAATAAAATTGTAAAAATTTGGTTATATTTATTCAATAAAATCAACTTTTTTATAATTTCAAACGCTTACATCAGTAAAAGATAGGAATAGTTTTTAAAAGTACCATATTTTTAAGACATATAAAGCAAAAAGAAAGACCTTGTTTTCACAAAGTCTTTCATCACTAGAATTTTAAATTTCTTGGTGTTCTTGGGAAAGGTTCTACATCTCTAATATTTTGCATTCCTGTTAAATACATTAAGAAACGATCGAATCCTAAACCAAATCCAGCATGTTTACATCCACCGAATCTACGAAGATCCATATACCACTCTAAACCTTCTTTAGACATTCCTTTTTCATTCATAATCTTTTCTAAGACATCATATCTTTCTTCACGTTGACTTCCTCCTACTAACTCACCAATTCCAGGAACTAATAAGTCACAAGCAGCAACTGTCTTATTATCATCATTTAAACGCATATAGAAAGCTTTGATTTCTTTTGGATAATCAGTTAAGAAGACTGGTCCTTTAATAATCTCTTCACAAATATAACGTTCATGTTCACTATTTAAATCCATTCCCCATGATACTTTATTTTGGAATTTAACATCAGCTTTTTCTAAGATTTCAATAGCTTCAGTATAAGTCATACGTTTAAAGCCACTATCTCTCACATGAGTAATACGTTTAACACAGTCTTTATCAATCATGTCTTCAAAGAATTTCATTTCTTCTGGAGCATTTTCTAAAACATAATCAATACAATATTTAACCATATCTTCAATTAAATCCATATCATCATCTAAATCAGCAAAAGCAATCTCAGGTTCAATCATCCAGAATTCACTTGCATGTCTTGATGTATTAGAATTTTCAGCTCTAAAAGCAGGTCCAAAAGTATAAACATCTCTAAATGCCATACAGAACGCTTCAACATGTAATTGTCCAGTCACTGTTAAGAAAGCTTCTTTACCAAAGAAATCATCTTCAAAGTTTTGATCATTGATTGTCGTTGCTCTAAACATTTCACCAGCACCTTCACCATCATTACCAGTAATTAATGGAGTATGCACATAAACAAATCCTTGAGATTGGAAAAATTCATGAATAGCCATTGATAAAACACTACGTAATCTAAAGATTGCATAGAAAGTATTTGCTCTTGGTCTTAAATGAGGAATTTCTCTCATATATTCAAAAGAATGTCTTTTCTTTTGTAATGGGAAATCTTCAGCACATTCACCTTCAATAACAATTTCAGTTGCTTCAATTTCAAAAGGTTGTTTAGCATCAGGTGTTAATTTAAACTTACCTAATACACGAATAGCACTACCAGTACTTAAACGTTTAATATCATCATAGTTTTTAATCGTTTCTTCTAAATACACTACTTGAGTATTCTTAAAATAAGTCCCATCATTTAATGCTATAAAGCCTAATTTCCCATTATCACGATTAGAACGAATCCACCCATCCACTTCAACATATTCCAAACTTTCTTTTTCAAAATCAACTCCAGAGATAACCATTTCATACAATTCCCTAACAGTCATAAATTCAAACATACTTTCTTCCTCCTTTTTTATAAAATAAAAAGTCATTCCTATAAAGGAACGACTATAATATCGCGGTACCATCCTCATTCATCATATAACATGATGCGCTTAGGGGCTTTAACGCAGCTAACGAGATAGTCTACTTTTATTTCTCCTACCTAGTTCATTGAGTGTTCCATCTTATCCATTGTTTTGCTTTCACCATCCAAAACTCGCTATTTAGATTTTTTTGATAATCTGTTCTCAAATCATAACTTGTACTATTATTATTAACACTTTTTCATGTTTATTTCAATACTTTTTTCTTTTATTCATCAATTGCATGCATTTTTAAAACCAATTCTTGAATTGCAGCCACCACATCAACAGTTTGAACAACAACATCTTCTCTAACTGTAAAATGACTATGTGTAAAATCTACAATCCCTTTAACACCTAAATCCATTAAACGATCAACAGTTTCTTGAACTTGATCACTAATCGCTAAAATAGCAATCTTACAACCATCTGGAAAAGAAGCTTCTAACTCATCAATATGATTTAACTTCACTCCAAAACGTTCTCCAACCTTATTTTGATCTTGATCATAACAACAAACAATCTTTCCCACTGTATATTGCCATCTGTTATATTTTAAAATTGCACTTCCTAAATTACCAACACCAATCAAAATAATAGATTCATCTAAACCTAAACCCAAAACATTATTTAAAATATTAATAAGTTCTTTCGTATCATAACCAATACCTCTTTTACCTAATGTTTCTTTATCAGTTAAAAAACCAAAATCTCTTCTAATTGTTGTATCTAAAATACCAGTTGCTTCACTTAATTCACTTGAAAGAAAATGATCTCTGCCTTCATGTTGCATATTACGTAATGCTTTTAAATATCTTGGAAAACGAGACATTGTTGCTTTTGAAATCTTATGCTTTTTCTCTACATTACTCATAAATCGTTTCCTCCTCTAAATCATATGATGGTTTTACTGTTAAATCCAATGGTGAAAATCTTTGATGTTCATACATAATTCTTGCTGCAGAAGCAATCATTGCAGCATTATCAGTACAATATGCCATTGGTGGAAACAATACCTTAATTGGACTATCTTTTGTTAATTTTTCTCTTAACCCTTTATTAGCACTTACACCACCAGCAACAATAATTTCATTAACATGATAATCCTTTGCTGCTCTAATAGTTTTAGATATTAAAACATCTAAAGCAACATCTTGGAATGTACAAGCCAAATCTTCAGGAATAATTTCTTCACCTCTTTGAGATGCATTATGACATAAATTAATAACTGCTGATTTTAAACCACTAAATGAGAAATTATAAGAATTATCATTTAATGGTAAAGGTAAGTGATAACGATGAGTTCCTTCTTTTGCCATTTTATCAATAACAGGACCACCTGGATAAGGAAGATTTAAAACTCTTCCAACCTTATCATAAGCTTCACCAATAGCATCATCAAGTGTTTGTCCAATGATTTCAAAAGAAAACTCATGTTTCATATAAACAAGTTCACTATGTCCACCACTCACTACCAAACATAAGCAAGGATATTCAATATCTTCTATCAATTCATTCGCATAAATATGTCCAGCAATATGATGAACTCCAATTAAAGGTTTATGATAAGCCAAAGCCAATGTTTTAGCAGCTTGCATTCCAACATGTAAAGAACCAACTAACCCAGGACCTTTTGTAACAGCAATCGCATCTATATCCTCAATCCCTATTTTTGCTTCATTTAAAGCTGTTTTTAAAACTGTTGATACACATTCTACATGCATACGACTCGCAATTTCAGGGACAACTCCACCATATAAACGATGGGTATCGATTTGCGATGCAACAACATTACATAACAATTCACGTTTATCTTTTAAAATAGCTATTGACATTTCATCACAGCTTGATTCAATCGCAAGTATATAACTCATTTTAGTCCCTCCAATCCTTTAACCATCAAATAAGCATCTTCATGATTATCTTGATAGTAATTCTTTCTTATCGCTTGATTTATAAATCCACATTTCTCATATAAAGAAATTGCTGATTGATTTGATACACGAACTTCTAAACTCATCACATTGCATCCTTCTTCAAATGCAAATTGAATCATTTCGTCCATTAATATTTTAGCATAACCTTGCCTTTGATAATCTTTATCAATTGCTATAGTTGTGATTTGTGATTGTTCATACATAATCCAAACACCCACATAACCAATAATTTTACTTTCTACTTCTAATACAAAATTAAATGAAAAAGTATTTTCATAAATTTCATATAAGTAATCTGCTTTACTCCAAGATGATGTAAACAATTGATGTTCTAATTCTACAACTCTATCTAAATCATCTAAAGTCATTGCTCTTATAAGCATATTTGTTTAGCCTCAACATCTTTTAAATAATAAGGTGTCATAGCATCAATATTATCAATTGGTTCTTCTAACAATGATAATTCATAAAGATTACTACTTAAATCAACATCTTGATTTTCATAACCAACTATCTCACATTGTCCTACAACCCTATAATCATTATAATCTTTCATAAAATCATTAAAATCAGTCAATGAAACCAATTGTTCCTTAATGACTTCTTTTCCTTCATTAAAAACCCCAACAAAAACCTTTTGACTTCTTGCATCAATAACGCTTACACATTTATCAATTCCAGCATAAGCCTTTAATGAAGAAATAGCTTTAATCTTTATAGGTGCAACTACGCTTAATGTTTTCGCAATTGACATAGCTACTCTTTCCCCAGTATAAGAACCAGGTCCACGTGTAATAATCATTTCATTTATATCTAATAATTCTTTATGATGTTTTTCTAATAATGAAGCCAAATAAGGAATCGCATTTTCTGATTGTTTCTTTGATCCAAGTTCTTGAATTGTTTCTAAACATTGACCATCTTCATATAACGCAACCATCAAATATTGATTTGATGTATCCATAATTAAACTTGTCATAGTCCTAGCTCCTTTAATAATAATTCATATTGTTTACCAATTGGATGAAAAGAAAAACAACGTGATTCATCTTCGTTTTTCGTAATTTCTATTTCTAATCTTTCTTTAGGTAAAATACCTTCTATATATTGAGGCCATTCAATCACTGATACCCCTTCATCTTCAAACATTTCTTCGAAACCTAATTCACCATCTTGACCTTCTAAACGATAAGCATCAAAATGATATAATGGCATATTCCCTTGATAAACTTTTACTATTGTAAAAGTTGGTGAATTGATAATTTTCTTAACCCCTAAACCTTTTCCAATTCCTTTTGTAAAAGTTGTCTTACCTGCCCCTAAATCTCCTTGCAACGTCATCACAGAATTAGGGAAAAGAAGCGTCGCTAACTTTTCACCAAAATCTATCATTTCTTGTTCAGTTTTAAAAGTTAACATAATCTTCCTCCTTATCTATGACTTTGTTCTTGATAAACTTGATACCATTCAATTGCAAACTCTGGACGAAATGGTCCTTCTTGTTTTTTGGCAATTTCAATCAAGACATCTAATTGTTTATTTAAAATATGATCTAATTGTTCACTATAACCCATTTGTTCTTTGTGTTGACGATATTCTTCTTCATCTAAGATTTTATATTTGTAATCTGGGAAAACTTTTAAATCTAAATCATAATCTATGTATTTTAATGCTTCTCCATCATAAAGTGTTGGTGAAGCAATATTACAATAAAAGTGAACACCATTCTTACGAATCATACAAATAACGTTATACCAATGGTTCTTTGGAAAATAGCAAATTGCTGGTTCTCTTGTATACCATCTTCTTCCATCTGATTCAGTAACCAATGTCCTATTATTAATAACAATAAAATGTTGATCTGTTTCCTCAAGAACAAACCCTTTACTCCAACTACGATGGATACTTCCATCATGTTTATAACAATGTATTAATACATCATTTCCTTCTAACGGTTCATTCATAAACATACCTCTTTCTACATTTGTTTATTATACACAATCTTGCTATGTTTTTAAAGCCTTATGTAAAAAAACGAGCCTAAATGACTCGTTTAAGTATTCTATTTATGAAATATCTTTTCTAATCTTGGATAAATCACAATAAATGCAATATATGAAATGATTAAAGTTGGTAAACAATAAATAATATTATAACCAAATGAGTATACCCAAGAATTAACTCCTTCAGGTGCATATTCAGCAAATAACCATGCTCCTGATAAATAATGAGAAATAAACTTTAAAATCATTGTTATAATAATTCCTGTATAAAGAGTATATTTTCCCATCTTTATATTTTTAAAAATCACTGCAATTCCAACAACCGCTAGTGGGATAAGATAATCCAAAGCGACTGACCAAGGCCCAAAGTAAACAGCCATTCCTAATGCAAACTGTAAAGCGCATGATCCAATTCCAACAATTAACCCTGCTTTTGCACCCAAAAGATAACTTGCTAGTAAAATTGGTAATAACGCTAATGTAATACTTCCTCCTTGTGGTTGCCCTGGAATAATCTTAAACGCTAATTCTAAGACTATTTGTAAAGCCATAAACATTGCGATGTTTGACATCATCTTCACACTCAATGTTTCTTTTCTTTTTACTACTTGTTCCATTTTTATTCTCCTCCATTTTGATTGGAGCCTACAAATAAAAAGCTTCCTTATAAACGCAAGGAAGCAAAAAGTCTATTTGCTCTCTCTACGCTGGCATTATCCAGTTCAGATGATAAGGGACAAGGCATATAACCTTTCTCAGCAATTGCGCCCCTGGCTCTTCTTCATTATATATGTTTCCATATAGATATCAAGTCTTTTTACAATAAATGACAGATTGATATAATGATTAGAAATTTTTATAGAAATGATAAAATAACTGAAATGTTCCCCTAGTTTTTTTTATTTTTAATGTTATAATAGAAACGAATTAAGGGAGGACGAGAAAAAATGTCAAAAGTTATTGCGGTGAACGCAGGAAGTTCATCACTAAAGTTCCAATTATTCGAAATGGATAATGAATCAGTTATTACTTCAGGAGTTATTGAAAGAATTGGTTTAGAAGATTCTATTTTCACAATCAAGTATAATGGTGAAAAAGATGTTCGTACTTTACCTATTCCTACTCATAAAGAAGCTGTTCAATTATTATTAGATACATTAATCGAAAAGAAGATTGTTAATTCTTTAGATGAAATTAAAGGTGTTGGTCATAGAGTTGTTCAAGGTGGTTCTTACTTTGATCAATCTCAAATTGTTGATGAAGATGTTATTTCTAAGATTGATGAATTAAAATCATTAGCACCATTACATAATCCAGCTCATTTAACTGGTTATTATGCATTTAAAGAAGCTATCCCTACTGCTGGTGCTGTTGCAGTTTTTGATACTGCATTCCACCAAACATTAGAACCAAGATGTTATATTTATCCTATTCCATATAAATTCTATACTGATTATAAAGTGAGAAAATATGGAGCACATGGAACTTCACATTATTATGTATCACAAAGAGTTATTGATAAATTAGGAAATCCTAGTGAATCTAAAATTATTGTTGCTCATTTAGGTGCGGGTGGAAGTTTAACTGCAGTTAAGAATGGTAAATCTATTAATACTTCTATGGGATTCACTCCTTTAGCTGGTATTGTTATGGGAACACGTAGTGGTGACTTAGATCCATCAATTATTGATTATTTAATTGAAGAAATTGGTATGGATATGAAAGAAATCATTAAGATGTTAAATAAAGAATCTGGATTACTTGGAGTTTCTGGTGTATCTAGTGACTTTAGAGATGTTATGAACGCTGCTAATGAAGGTAATGAAAGAGCTCAATTAGCAATTGATATCTTCTTTAGAAGAGTTATTGCTTATATTGGTAGATACTTTATTGCTTTAGGTGGATGTGATGCTATTGCATTTACTGCTGGTATTGGAGAAAACTCTGCTTATGCTAGAAAAGAAATTCTTTCTTTAGTAAGTGAAGCTTTAGGTATTGTTATTGATGATGATGCTAATGAAAATGGTGATGGTGAACGTTTAATTACAAAACCTGAATCTAAAATTAAAGTTTATGTTATCCCTACTAATGAAGAATTAGTAATAGCAAGAGATACAAAACGTTTATTAAAACTATAGTTAATGTTTTTTATAGAAGGCTTAATGCCTTCTTTTTTTAATCTTCTCTTTTTCTAATGATAAAGATAATTGTTATTGCACCGACAACCATAACAATATAAGTCCAGAATATCGTATAGTCTTGTGTTATAACAGGTTCATCACCTAATACTTGAACTTTAGAATTCATAAAAGAGATATGTTGAATTTCATCTAAATCTCTAATATTAAATTCTATATCTGGTGCCAATTGATAACCAACTGGTGATTCAACTTCATGAAGAATATAGTTTCTATCAATAATCAAACCTTTCATTACATGTCCTAAACCATCACTTACCCATTCATCAATAACTTCTTTTGTTATAGCATCAATAACTTGTAGTTTAGCACCCGAAATTTCTAATAAGCTTTCCGTATCAAGTTTATGAATTTCTGTATGAGTTTGTTTATTTAAAAAGTTATATTGATAAGAAATAACTTCTTGATGAGAATTTGTATAAGATGTATCAATATAATAATGAACTTTCTTAGATAAGTAACCATCAGGTTGCTTTGTCTCTTTGACTAAGAACATTGCATCTTTACGACCTATACATTCAATATCCTCATCAACCTCTTGAACAATAGACTCTTTATCTAAATCAATAGGTAAATCACTATTAAAGTAAGTTAAACCTTTCTTAGAAGACTCTATTTTTTCAATAACTGTTCCTGCACTGACAATCTTTTCACCTAAATAATTATAAATATCTTTATTTGCAATTAAAGTTAATTCTGCACCATCAAGATACTCCAAACTCTCTTGATCTTTTTTACCAACTAAGACTTGAACCTTTTGTCTATCATTAATCGCATTTAAATTTTCATAAATGATAGCTGTTACTTGATCTTTATAAGATAAAGAAAAAGTCTTGATTTCTTTATCCAAGACATAACCATAAGGCACTTCTACTTCTTTACAATTGTATTTACCAAGAGGAATCTTCTTCGATACTGCCTTTCCATCTTTATCACTTATTATTGTATCAACCAATTCACCTTGCTTATAGAGAATTGATTTATCACCACTTGGACTTAAGATATCTTCTTTCGCATATATCTCAAACTTAGCACCTTTCAATCCTTGTAATTGATATATAAATTGTCCATCTTTATACCCAGTAAGAACTTCACCTTTCTTTTCAAGTAAAACCTGTCCCATCACTGCTTCATCTTTAAAATCAACCGTTGTTATTGGCGTTTTCCCATCACTAGAAATATCATACTTTTCTTCATTAATAACAAATATTAGTGGTTCCTCAGAAACAAGATAACCATCTGGTGCTTTGATTTCCTCTAATTGATAACGACCTTTCTTTAACATTGTATTTAAAGTAATTGATCCATCTTCATGAGTTGTCCATTGATCAACAACAATATTAGGAAAACAAGACCAATCTATATAAGAAACATATTCATTTGTATCAAGATTCTTTACCTTAAATGTAGCACCTGCTTTTAAAATAACTTTATTTGTATCTTTATCTTTTTTCACAATCTTTAATAAAGACTCAAAAGGAACATTATTAACAGTTACTTTCTTAATTTGATATCCAATTTCATACAATGAACTATCTTTTTCAACACTTATCAAAAAATCACTTGTGCCATAATAACCTTCTGGTGTTTTTGTTTCCTTAACTCGATAAACGCCATAAGGCAAACGACTTGTTGTTAAATAGCCATTCTCATCAGTGACTCCAATAAAGTATTTCTTAGCTTTATCATAACCAACTTTCTCATAATCACTATTCAAAACAAAAGTAAACTCCGCGCCTTTTAATCCTGGCACTATACCAGCTTCTCCATCTTTAATTCCTTCTTTAAAGATTTGAATACGTTGACTTGCAATCATATCACTCGTTTTCATCTTCACTGTTATATGTGCAGTATGCATATCTTTATAATTCAATGTAACATCAATAGGATTATTATCAATTAATAATGAATTATTTGTTTTTAATTCCTTCAAATAATAATTTCCCATAGGAAGATTACCCCAAGACATTTTACCCTCTTTATCAACTTGTTTTAAAGCAATAAGTTGATCTTTTGTATAAAACACCTTTGTTCCTGCAACATTCTTTATATCATTTTTCGCATACAATCCATACTCAATTGATGATAAAAAAACATCACCCAATTGACCATCAGTGACGCTACTATCTATTTCTTTTTTTAATTCAATTGTTCCTGTTGGTTCTTTATTAATAACTGTTGTACTTTCTATAATTACGGGTGTATTCTGATTGGCATACTTTAATGATACTTTAAACTCACTCGTATTTAACAAATAACCTTGAGGAACTTCAACTTCAATAACTTTATAATTCCCTAATGGAATCTCCTTAGTCGTTGCTATTCCGTTCACTCCACTTATAACTGTATCAACTATGCTTCCACTTGGATATAATACCTTGCCATTTGCTGATAAAATATTCCCATCTGCAATAACATTAAATTTTGCTCCAGCAACCTTATCATTATTTTCGCTTGTCTTTGTAATATTGATTTTACCAACTGGTTCATCATTAAAAATTGTAACACTTGCAGTATTTCCTATAGTCACATCCAGTGTAAATGTCTGATTATTAACTAGATAACCATTTGGTGCACTTTTTTCTTTGACCTTATACTGTCCTGGTATTACCCCTATAACTGATATTTTTCCATTAGAATCCGTTGTATATGTTTTCACATTACCATGTGGATCCGTTATATCGAATACCGCTCCTGCAATAGGCGTTGTATAATCATCTTGTTTAGTAACGTTAAAATTACCTACGCCTAGTTTCATCTTAAAATATGCAAACGGACTCGGATCTTCTACTTCACCACATGTCACTGTTTTTTGAGCACTACCATCTGTCCAAAAAATAGGACTTCGCATTTTTAAAGCACTACTTGGTTTGGTTTGAATTGTTACTGTATCAGTAATTGGTGTAGTTGTTTTAACTGTTAACTGATTTCCATTCTTTGTAAATGTAAATCCACTTGCATTGAAATCATAATTACCTAACACGTCTTTTGTATCAGTAAGTGTTGTATAGTAATATGTTCCATCATACTTATCCAAATCATAAGTTTTTGCTGATGATACCTGATTTCTTGTAAAAGAAGGAATATCCCAATATTTCAACATCTTACCTTCTACTTCTTTATAAAAATTATCAAAGGCTTGCTTATCACTCGTTATATCCCAAGCATAAGTATCACGATATGCCATTGCGCCACTTCTTGTAGGACCTTTAAAAATGTATTGCCAATCTCTTTCTTCACCTGTGATTTCCCATATCATTGTTTGTCCAACTAACCACTTGATATGTTCACTTTTTGTATCACTATTAATTTGACTAGGCACCATAGTTAATAATGCAGAAATCATATTGTACTTTTCATACCAAGTTGTTAAAACATTTTGTCTTCCATTTTCTAGTATATCCTCTGGGTTGTTTCCATCTTGATAAACTCTATCTTCACTAATTCCAACATCTGATTCTATACAATATGCATATTTCCCATCAATTTTAAATACTCGTTTACCTGCTGCTGGATGATATGCACCCAAATTATCACTATGTTCTTTTACTGACATATACGAGCTCATTGCTGTATCTCTATCCATAACGACTGTCTTCGCAAATATTTCCGATATAGATTGACCACATAACATAAATATCATTAATAATGACAAACATACTTTTATTACTTTATCTATTCTTCTCATTCTATTTCCCTCTTTCAATTAAAATAAAAAAGTGATTTCTCACTTTTAATAAAAAACATAAAACCTATATTCATTATCACTGCTTTTTTCAAAATATCCTTTAGCCCCATAGATTGCTTCCTTATCTATATTCCCCTTTCCATCATCAAGTATTTGAGAAGTGCTCTTTCTCAATGTCGAATTTGTTGCACCAACTATTCTTCCTTTAATTGTACCTATGTCCATTTCAATCTTTATAGTCACTGCCTCAAACCATCCACTATTACTTTTATTAAACTCTTCAGCCCACTCACATTTACCATATCCACTGGTAGGTTTATAACTTACAATACACTTTTTTGCATATGCAATCATTTCACTCTCACTCATTGCCCATTTTTTCTCAGGTTCTTCTTGCTTCTTAGGTTCCTCTTTAGGAACACTTGGCTTAGCTGTTGTTGAATTAGAAGATAATGTATCTTTAGACTTCTCTGTTTGAGATAAGCTATCATTTGATTTCTTAGATGTATTACTATTAGAAGAACTTGTAGAACTTCCTGTATTATTTTTTGAAGTTTCTTTAGAAGATATATCTTTTTTATCTTCTTGATTATTTTCCGTTTTTTCTTCAGTAGTCTCTTGTTCTTCTTTTGGTATTTCAGCTACAGTATTATCAGTTTGATTCTGTTCTGACTTTGTTTCTTTATTTGTACCACACCCCATTATAATTAAACTTAACATTAAAATTAATATATAGTTTCTCTTCACATCTTATCACCCTCATTTCTTATATATGTTTTTCTAACAATAAAACTATTCTTTATATTAATATAACATAATTAAATAAGCATAAAAACTTGCTCTATATAAGAAATTATAAATTTCAAATAATAGTTCATGAATTTTCCTGTTTTTCGTCAAATCACATAAACTTCTTATAAGATTGGTGGTAATCGAATTGTATTTCTTCTCATATATTCATCTCTCCTTTCCTAAAAAGAATATAAAAAAAGACCCAGATTTTACTCTGACTCTTAAACAAACATTCCAACTAAATATGCACTTACCATTGCCGCGATAGCAACAAACACTAAACCTTTATCTTTATAAGCAAAATACATTGCAACAACACAACCTACTACTGAACTATAAATGTTTCCTGTTGAATAAAAAATACTAGGAAATGTCATTGCAGCTAAAACTGCATAAGGAACATAATATAATAACGATCTAACAAATGGTGAAGTCACTTCTTTTCTAAAGAAAGTTAATGGCAACATCCTTGGCAAGTATGTAAATATAACCATTACTGCAACACATATCAATAAATACGAATTCATACGTCCACCTCACTGACTGGATAGCGAAGCGCTCCATAAATAGCCCCAACTAAAGTTGCAGCAATTAATTTAAAGCCACTTGATAATCCTGCAAATAAAGGAATATAGAATAACAACATTGATATAAGCGCACTTACAATAACGACTTCAAATATCTTTCTAGATTTTGATGAAGCTGGAATAATAATAGCTAAAAACATTCCATATAAAGCTATTCCCATTGCATTTTGGACATCTAATGGAAGTATATTCGTTAATGTTTCACCAACTAAAGTTCCACTTCCCCAACCAATAATAGGAACAAGAATAAACCCAGCCATAAACTTAAAAGTTAAAGTTCCTGGTTGTAAAGAAGCTACACTAAATGTTTCATCAGTAATTCCAAAAGATATAATTAACCTTTGTAATGTATTCATTTTTTGATCAATACGCTGACTTAAAGATAAAGACATTAAGAAATATCTCGCATTAATCATCAATAACGTTATTGCTACTTCAAAATAAGATGCTTGTGCCAACATCAAAGACACTCCTGCAAACTGACCAGATGATGTTAAATTTGTAAGTGATATTAATGTTGCTAGTCCTAAAGGTAAACCACTAGAAGCAACCATCACTCCAAATGAAAAAGAGACAGGAAAATAACCTAAGGCTATTGGTATCCCCTTTTTACACCCACTTAAAAACTCTTTCATGTATCATTCCCCCACATATGATATTCATCATACCCTAAAGAAAATAATTATTCAAATAAATTTTTTTGAATAAACTCTTGAATTTCTTCTTGTGGAGTTAGTACCTCATAAAAAGGTTTTCTTAAATCTAATCTTTGGATATCGATAGAACGAATATCACTTAATTGAATTCTACATGATGTTATAGTATGTAAGTCAGTTTTTATTTTAATATCCTTTTCAAATAAAGGATTAGCTGGGGTTGAATCTTCTTTTATAGATGTACAAGGTACAACTAACATTTTATATCCTAAATCTTTTAAAACATAACACCAATGCCCATCCATCAATTCTTTTGGAAATCCCCTTCCAATATTAAAATATGCCAGATCATGAAGTTTAGGTCTTCTATGAACATGATAATAAGTTTGATTAGAATCACCATCCTTTACCAAATGACAATAAAAATATTCTAATTGGTTGGTTTGATGAAGTAATGCATAACTATATTTCTCTACATCATAGATACCCGATTCTTCAAGTTTTCTTAACGATTTGTTTATTTCAACAAGATTACTTTGTATACTCATATTAACCCTCCTACTTCTATATACAAAGATTTTTCTCATTTTTCTTTTTTTTAAACGAAAAAAGTTTACAAAATATGAAAAAAATTCTTTTTTTATTCGTGTATAATGAATTTTGTTATTGAGAAAGGACGAAATATTATAGCGCCAGGACTCTTTTAAGAGTTGACGAGGACTAGATTTATCGAAAGATTCGGCGGATGATCTAGAGGTATGATGCTACCTAAACGATGAGCAAAACTAATGAGTAATCATTAAACAAATATCATCAGGCATAACTTTCCTTCAATAACATAATATAAAACTAAATGGAGGAATTATTATGTGTGGAATTACAGCGTATTGTGGTAATCATTTTGCGTTACCTTTTTTAATGCAAGGATTATCAAAATTGGAGTATCGTGGTTACGATAGTGCCGGAGTAACAACTTTAGAGAGTGATGGTTTATTAACTATCAAATGCAAAGGAAGATTAATGAATCTTGAAGAGAAACTTCATGATTACAAAGTAGAAGGACAAATTGGTATTGGTCATACAAGATGGGCAACTCATGGAGTTCCTTCAAATCTTAATTCTCATCCTCATAACAACAATGATGAGACTCTTTCTTTAGTGCATAATGGTATTATTGAAAATTATCGTGAATTAAAAGAAGAATTAATAGAATTAGGATATACTTTTCAATCTGAAACTGATAGTGAAGTTGTTGTTCAATTGTTAGATCATTATTATGAAGGTGATTTATTTGAAGCAACAAAGAAAGTCTTAAAAAGAATTGATGGAAGTTATGCTTTATGCATTGTTTCTACTCAAGAACCAGATAAAATTATTGTAGCAAAGAAAGATAGTCCTTTAATTATCGGACAAGCTGATGGTGCTTATGTTGCTGCTAGTGATATTCCAGCTTTATTAGAATATACAAAAGACGTTTACTTTTTAAGTGATCATGAAATGGCTATCTTAGAAAAAGATCGTATTGGTTTTTATACCCATGAAGGAGAACCAATAAAAAAAGAACTTGTCACTATTCCTTATGATTTGGAAGCAGCTAAAAAAGATGGTTATGATACATTTATGTTAAAAGAAATCTATGAACAACCTCATGTTATTCAAGAAACATTAAGAGGAAGAATCAACCATGATTCTATTGTTTTAGATGAATTAGATGATATTGATTTTTCAAAGTTTAATAAGATTTATTATGTAGCTTGTGGAACTGCTTATCATGCTTGCTTATGTGGTTCACAAGTTATTGAAAGAGCAACAAAACTTCCTGTTGCAACTTCTGTAGCAAGTGAGTTTAGATATAATGATCCTATTATTGATGAAAAAACTTTAGCTATTTTTGTTTCTCAATCTGGTGAAACTGCTGATACTTTAGCTGCACTCAGACTTGCTAAAAACAAAGGAGCTACTACAATTGCTGTAGCGAATGTTTTAGGAAGTACTATTTCTCGTGATGCTGATTATGTACTTTATACTTGTGCAGGACCAGAAATTGCAGTTGCATCAACAAAAGCTTATACAACTCAATTGGTATTACTTATCCTATTCTCTTACTATGTAGCTCAACAATTAGGAAAAGAGATTGATATTGATTTAATTCATCAATTGAACACAATACCTACTTATGTTGAAAACATCTTAAAAGATTGTAAAATTTTTGAAGATTATGCAAATATGTTAAAAGATCAACATGATGCTTATTTTATTGGAAGAAGCTTAGACTATGCAAGTGTATTAGAAGGTGCGTTAAAATTAAAAGAAGTCTCTTATGTTCATGCTGATGCTTATGTTGCAGGTGAATTAAAACATGGACCAATTGCTTTAATTGAAGATGGTAGTGTTGTTATTGCAGTAGCTACACAACCCCATGTTGCTGCTAAAACAATCAGCAATATCCAAGAAACAATTGCTAGAGGAGCAAGAGTTATTTTACTAACAACTCATAAAGAAGAAGTGAAAGATGTAGAAAACACTTATTATTTACCTGATGTCTCTTATACTCTTCAATCAATTCTAGTTGCTATTCCGTTGCAATTAATTGCATACTATACAGCCAATGTTAAAGGCTGTGATGTTGATAAACCAAGAAATTTAGCGAAATCTGTAACAGTAGAATAATTAAAAAAATAAATTGACAATAAGCAAATATGTATTGTATAATGTAAATGGAAAATGTTTGTATATGAAAAGGAAGAGTTGCTGCTCTTCCTTTTCGCTTTTATGAGGAAAACGTTTGTATTTCTTAGTTCAATTTAAATAACTTTTGTTATTTAAATTTTGTGGAAATAACCAACAGAATAATAGTGAGCATCACTAAATATTCCAATGTTTAATCCTCCTAAGTCATTCCAACAATTTTCCTCGAAAATAGAACATACGTCCCACCTCCTTATAAAAGCATAGCTATTTGCTACAAGACAATCATAACACGAAGCAAACCACTGTGCGTCCCAACTTGTTGACAAATATGACTCATCAGTTTCTCAATGTTTTTTCATACACTTCTTTATATTACTTATAAATAATTTCAAATCCTGATATTTCTATAAAAATATCATGAGAATAAATAAGAAATATGCTGAAACTTTTCTTTTTAACATTCTTTATAAAAAATATAACTATTCTCATTCATAGAAAACATGGTTATTTTCTTCACATTGAACACTAAATTTGTTATAATATACAACGAGGTGATTAAACATGGAAAAACGAGAAGTCAAAGATTTAACGAATTATAAACAACGTTTTGAAGAAGATCCAAGTTCATTTAATGATTTTCAAGCTATGGATTATGTAAGAGAATTAAAAAATCAAGGGCAAGATGATGAAGCAATTGAAGTAGGGAAAACTTTTTTACAAGTTGGAGAAGGTTTAACTGGGTATATTAATCATTATTGTTATGCTCTTTATAATAAATTTATTAATATTGAAGATCAAAAAATTAAAGAAAAAGAGAGTTTATTCTTTTCTATAGTTGATGAAATTTGTTCTTTATGCAAACAAGAAAAATATTCACCATTAGAAGCAACAATTAATAAAGCAATGAAATATATTATGAATAGTAATCCTATTGATTATGAAAAGTTATCTGAGTTATTAAATAAACTAGATCATAATTCATTAAGTGTAGAACCATTTGTTAATAAAGAAAAGAAAGAATATGAATCAAAAAGAGAAAAATGGTATCGTTTAAAAGTACGTTGTATGTATGAATTAAAAGATTACAAACAATGTGTAGAATATGCAAACATGTCATTTACTCAACCGATTAAATGGCATTATAACAATCTTCAATGGATTCAATATTATAGAGCATCTTCTTTGGTTCAATTAAAGAGATATGAAGAAGCAGAAAATGAATTTATTGCATTAGGTAACAAACTACCTCATGTTGATTCATTTGAAATCTTATATCAACTTTATATGAATACAAACAAAGAAAAAGAAGCTTATACCAATTTAATCTATAAGTTCTTTATTTCTGGTTATAGTGAAAACCAACTGTCTTTATATGAATTAGTACTTGA
Source organism: Coprobacillus sp. (assembly GCA_036639875.1). Taxonomy (GTDB): domain Bacteria; phylum Bacillota_I; class Bacilli_A; order Erysipelotrichales; family Coprobacillaceae; genus JAVWHX01. The sequence continues at coordinate 11,391 of JAVWHX010000002.1, read as the reverse complement.
TATGGCAAAACATGTCAATAAACAAGATATTATTGATTTAACATCAGCACTTATTTATAAGATCAAAGAAGAAACTTCACAAGATTTAACTGATTGTTTTATTTTAGATGAATATAAAGATATAGATAGTAGTTCTTTATATGATCGTTTATATAATCAATTAATGGAAAACTTAAGTCCTTTTATTGAAAGATATGAAGGTAAGGTTGTTTATTATAATGCTGATAAGGAATTTGGGAGTATCTATCAAGAAGATGATGATAACTTATTCTTTAGACAAGGTGATTATATTTTTGATGAAGTTGTTGAAAAAAGAGATGTTGTTGAATACAGTGTTATGAAAACATTTGATGGAAAAAAACGTATCACAACAACAAAAGCTATTTTATTAAAAACATTATATGAAGATATTCAATATTAGTCATGGGATTTCCCATGGCTTTTCTTTATGCACACCTATCCACTTTATGCATAGTTTATAAAGAGGTGAAATAATGTTATCTTTATTAACAGAAATGCCAGTTCTTATATTTATAGGAGCAATATTATTTAACTGGTTATCAACCTTTTTAGGAGCAAGCTTGGTTTATGTAACTAAAAAAGAAAATAAGAATTTAGTTTCAATTGCTTTGGGTAGTAGTGCTGGAATTATGATTGCTGCATCCTTCTTCTCACTGATATTACCTGCTATGAACTTATTAGAGGGCTTAAGCAAGTGGTATTTATTGATTATACCTGGAGGATTTTTATGCGGGGTTCTATTCTTAGTTGCTTGTGATCATTTTCTTCCCCATGAACATATGATATCTGGTGAAGTTGAAGGCGTTAAAGCAAAATTATCACAAAATCAATTACTTATGTTAGCAATGACTCTACACAATATTCCTGAAGGCTTAGCAGTTGGTGTCGCATTTGCATGTGCCCAACAAGACATTATCCCTGCTTTAATTCTTTCAATTGGCATTGGGATACAAAACTTTCCGGAAGGAACTGCTATTTCATTACCAATGCATCAATATGGAAAAAGTAAATTTATTTCTTTAATGTATGGTCAATTTTCAGGAGTAGTTGAAATACCAGCAGCTATTATTGGTTATATATTTGCATCAACTATCAACAACATTCTTCCTTTTGCATTAAGTTTTGCAGCAGGAGCTATGTTATTTGTTTGTGTTGAAGATATGATTCCAGAAGCTTCATGTAAAAACAATATAGATATAGGTGCTATATCTTGTATGGCTGGATTCCTTATCATGATGCTTTTAGATATTATGTTGTCATGAGGAAGTTTGACTTCCTCATTTGTATTTTGGATAAAATTGGTAATTGTTTTTTAGACTTATCATATATGATAGATATTTTTATTTAATATTAAACTATCTTTTTGTTGACAAACAATAGCCATTAATTTATGATAGGAGATATACATTTATAAAAACAAAAAACATTGATGTGACATAGTAAAAATCTTTGCGACACAAGAGATATGGTGGAAGGTGCGAACCATACGTAAAAGGATTTTGAATTCACCACGGAGTTGTTACTTTGATAAGGAGTAACCGGAGTCATAACGTTAATATGAAAAGTTAGTAACTTATCAAGGTTGATTTTGTGAGAATTCAACAAACTGAGGTGGTACCGCGTTAACTCGCCCTCTATTGGTGAGTTTTTTTGTTTTTATAGGGATATTATAGGGAGGATATAAATATGAAAAAATTAGCTGTAAGTATTTTAGCATTAGGTTTAATGTTAACAGGTTGTGGTTCAAATGAGAAGCCTGCTCAAACTGGAAGCAAAGATTTAGCTGAAGCCAAAATTGGTGTTATTCAATATGCAGAACATCCTGCATTAGATGCAGCCTATAAAGGATTTAAAGATGCATTGATCAAAGCAGGTGTTAAGGAAGCAAATATTGATTTCCAAAACGCAAGTAATGATCCATCTAACTGTACAACAATTGCAGAAAAATTAGTTAATGATGGAAATGATTTGATTTATGCAGTTGCGACTCCTGCTGCTCAAGCAGTTGCTGGAAAAACAACAACTATACCTGTTGTTTTATCTGCTGTTACTGATCCAAAAACATCAGGATTAGCAAAAACAAATGAAGCACCTGGGGGAAATGTAACTGGAGCAAGTGATTTAACTCCAATTGCTGAACAAATGAAATTATTAAAAAAACTTCTTCCAAATGCGAAGAAAATTGCAATTATGTATTGTGGAGCAGAAAGTAATTCTGAATTCCAAGGTAAGATTGCTGAAAAAGAAGCTAAAAATAATGGTTTAGAATATATTACAAAAACTGTTTCTGATTCAAATGATATTCAAGCAGTAGCTAATACTATTGTTGGTGAAAAAGTTGATGCAGTTTACATTCCAACTGATAACTTATTAGCACAATATATGTCAAGTGTTTCTCAAATTACTAATGCCGCTAAAATTCCTTGTATTGTCGGAGAAGAAGGAATGACTAAAAATGGTGGTTTAGCAACTTATGGTTTAAACTATGAGAATTTAGGAAAATTAGCTGCTGAACAAGCAATTGCTATCTTAAAAGGTGAAAAGACTGCTGGTGAAACTCCAATTGGATATTTAAAAGCAGAAGAATGTACATTAATTATAAATAAAAAAGTTGCAAAAGAATGTGGAATTACTATTGATGAAGCAAACTTTGAAGGTGCAACTTATATAGAATAGGAGTTTGAACTCAATATGGGTCTATTATTATCTTTACAAGGGGCTATAGGTCAAGGTATTCTTTGGGGTATCATGGCTGTTGGTGTCTATATTACATTTAGGTTATTAGATTTTGCAGATTTAACAGTTGATGGAAGTTTTGCGACTGGTGGTGCTGTCTGTGCAATTGCACTTACAAACAATATCAATCCAATTCTTGCTATCTTAATTGCTACATTGGCTGGATTTGCAGCTGGACTGATTACTGGTATCTTGCATACAAAATGTAAAATACCAGCTATCTTAGCTGGAATCTTGACGCAAATTGGTCTTTATTCAATTAATTTAAGAATTATGGGGAAATCAAATATTCCTTTATTACAAGCTGATAATATCTTTAAAGATATTGCTGAAATGTTTAATATTTCATCATCATTGGTTATTATTATTGTAGGAAGTATTTGTGTTTCTATTATTATTGCTATCTTATATTGGTTCTTTGGAACTGAAATGGGTTCTTCAATTAGAGCGACTGGAAATAATGAACAAATGGTGCGTTCTTTAGGTGTGAATACTGATACTATGAAATTAATTGGTTTAATGATTAGTAATGGTTTGATTGCTTTCTCTGGAGCAATTGTTGCACAGCAACAAGGTGCATCTGATGTTAAAATGGGAATTGGTGCAATTGTTATTGCGCTTGCTTCAATTGTTATTGGAGAAGTTGTTTTTGGTAAAAAAGGTGGTTTTGCAATTCGTTTGGTTTCTATTATCATTGGTTCTATTGTTTATAGAATGATTGTTGCTATTGTTTTACAAATGGGATTAAGTACTGATGATTTAAAGTTATTAACTGCTTTACTTGTTGCAATAGCATTAACAATACCTGTTGTTCTTAATAAGAAAAGACAAGTTGCTATGTATAAAAAGTTAACAGGAAAGGAGATGAATGAAAATGCTTAAATTACAAAGAGTAAGTAAAACATTCAATCTTGGAACTGTTAACGAAAAGAAAGTTCTTCATGAAATTGATTTAGAACTTAATGAAGGAGATTTCGTTACGATTATTGGTGGTAATGGTGCCGGAAAAAGTACGATGTTAAATATGATTGCAGGTGTTTATCCTGTTGATTGTGGAATTATCACATTAGATGGTAAAGATATTTCTTTAGCACCTGAATATGAACGTGCGAAAATGATTGGTAGAGTCTTTCAAGATCCTATGATGGGAACTGCTACTGATATGCAAATCATTGAAAATCTTGCAATGGCAAAACGTCGTGGTAAGAATAGAGGTTTACGTTGGGGTGTAACAAAGAGTGAAAGAAAAGCTTATTATGAAGCAGTTAAATCTTTAGGTTTAGGTTTAGAAGAACGTTTAACAAGTAAGGTCGGTCTTCTTTCTGGTGGACAACGTCAGGCTTTAACACTTTTGATGGCAACTTTACAAAAACCAAAGTTACTTTTATTAGATGAGCATACTGCTGCTTTAGACCCTGCAACAAGTGCTAAAGTATTAAGTTTAACAGATAAGATTGTGAATGAACAAGGCTTAACTGCATTAATGGTAACGCATAATATGAAAGATGCGATTGATGTTGGAAATCGTTTGATTATGATGTACGATGGTCATATTATTTATGATGTCAATGGTGAAGAAAAGAAGAATTTAAAAGTTTCAGATTTATTAAAGAAGTTTGAAGAAGCAAGTGGTAGTGAATTTGTTAATGATAGAATGCTACTAGGATAAAAAAGATTGGTGTCTATATGACATCAATCATTTTTTTATATAGAAGAGTTCTTCGTCTTCAACAATACAATAAAATATATCTTGTAGAATGAGTTGTTCTTTTTGCAACTTCTTTTTTACCCAATTTTCATCTTTATTTATAATTTTTAAAATATCATAATTGATTTCACCATCACTAATAATTGGATCAGGAATCATGTAATGGCTATCCTGTTTTTGAATAACAGATAAATTTCCATCAGTTTCTAATACTGCAAATTCAATATCTGATATACTCCCTATTCCCTGTTCTCTTAAATGATGACACAAATCACTAATGGTATAGTTTAACTTTTTCATAATATCTTGTTTCACTTGACCTTGATAGATAATATATGTTTGATGTCCTTCTAATAGCTTCTTAATAGGACGAAAATGTAATGAGACATAAGAACATATCTTATCTATTAAAATGATTACAAATGTCCCTATTGCACTATAAACAAACGTTGTTTCTTCATTACCAATTGATAAAGTCATTAATTCACTAATAATTAAAAAAACAATCAAATCTAAAATACTTAACTTACTCATTTCTTTTTTACCTAAAAACCTTAAAACAATTACTAAATAAAAATAAACAGCAAAACATTCTATTATTAATTCACTATATTTCATAAAGTTCCCTTCTTTTCATATAATGTGTCATAGGAGGAAAACATGAAAAAAACAATACGTATCTATTTAAATACTATATTATTATTCTTCGTTCCCTTTGTCTTATTCTCTTTTATTCTTGCTGTTTTATCATATTTTATGCAAATCAATGCATTATTTATGAATATTGGAGTTCAAGTTATTGCTTATATCTTTTTATTTATTTCTGCTATGTATTTTACTGCTCAAATACCAAACAAAAGAATTTCACATTGTTTATGTATAACCGTTATTTATTTTTTAGTGAGTTTATTAATTCATTTAGGTAATTTAAATTATCTTCATTTGTTCTTAAAATCCTTGATTTTTATATTTATAGGATTATATAAAGAAATAAGAGATTCAAGATTAAAGGCATAAAAAAAGCTAAACATCCTTGTTTAACTTCATTGTTATGATGACAATCATTAATAATATTGATGTAAGAATAATTGCATAATTTGATAAATAAAGAGTTGAAACAGCTCCAAAGCATGCTCCTAAGATAAAAAAGAGAATAATGATATAGTATTGAAGACTCTTATTAAGAGTTTTCTTTTCTTTTGTTTGAAAATATTTATATAACAGTTCTGTTCCTGTTCTTAGATTACCAGTACACATTGTTGATGCATAAGGATTATCTTTGAACTTCTTAAAACTTTGAAATTGAAGTGCACATACAAATGATATAGAAATATTACATAACATATTATATTGTTGTGGAATAAACGCTGCTAAAAATAAGATGATGACTTCAAACGCTAATACAATTTGCTTCCAATGTAATGCATGATGTTCAAGAAAATGATCTTTAATTATTTCAGCCACAAATATTCCCACAATAAAAGCCAAGATCGGCCATATATAATATATAGCAGCCTTTATATCCCCATCTATAAGTTTAACTCCTAGTAACACAATATTACCCGTTTGAGCATTAGCAAATACACGACCACGACACAAATAACTATAAGCATCCAAAAATCCACCTACAATTACCAATAGTATACTTATATAAAATGTATCTGATTTATGCTTTTCTTCCATTGTTATTCCCCCAAATAAAAAGATGATGTTTCCATCACCTTTTACGAATTATATTCAATCTTTAAAATCTTTACTTCATAAGGTTCTGCAACCCCAACTGAAACGATTTCATTAATACCATGATTTAAGATTGCTTTAGCTAATGGTGATTCATTTGAAATTTTCCCATCTAAAGGATCAGTTTCAAAAGTCCCAACAATTGTATACTTTTCTGGTTCTGCTTTCTTTTCAGATAAATCTAAAATAGTAACAGTAGCTCCAGGTTTTGCAACATTTGTATCAATTGCTGTTTCATCAATAATTTGCACATGCAATAACATCGCATCAATTTCTTTAATTCTTGATTCAATATGAGCTTGTTTATCTCTTGCTGAATCATAATCAGCATTTTCAGATAAGTCACCTTGAGAACGTGCTAATTGTAATTCTTCAATAACCTTAGGTCTTTCAACACTAATTAAATGTTCTTTTTCTAATTTTAATTTTTCAACCCCACTTTGGGTTAAAAGAACTGCTTCATGATCCATAATTTCCACCTCGCGTTTTTAACTATATCATAATTTTTATAAAAATACTAGCATTAATCAACGATACTTTTGATTTTTGTAATCAATAAATCGACAGCAACACGATTACTACCACCTTCAGGAACAATAATATGAGCATATCTTTTAGAAGGTTCGATAAACTGTTCATGCATTGGTCTTACGGTATTTAAATATTGATTACAAACATTATCTAAACTTCTCCCACGTTCTTCAATATCACGTCTTAAACGTCTAATGAATCTAATATCACTATCTGTATCTACATAAACCAAAATATCACATTGTTCTCGTACTTTCTGCTCTGCTAAAACAAAAATACCTTCTAAGATAATAACATCTCTTCCCTCAATTGTTTCTACTTTATCACTACGATTATGTTGAGTAAAATCATATGTAGGTTTATGAATCGTTTCTTTTTTCTTTAACATCATTAAATGCTCAACCAATAAATCAGTATCAAAAGCAAAAGGATGATCGTAATTTGTCTTTATTCTTTCTTCAAAAGTCAAATGACTTTGATCTTTATAATAATCATCTTGTTTAAGAATTCTTACTTTATGATTACCTTTAAAATCATTGTATAACTGTTCTGCAATTGATGTCTTACCTGAAGCACTACCACCAGCAATCCCTATAACAATAGCTTTATTTAACATCTTGAACCTTCCTTCCCATATCATTAATATCTAATGGAATATCAACTTCCAAATAAAGTTCTTCCATTGGATGATTAGCAATATCGATTCTCTCTTTATCTTTATTATAAAGTTTTTTAACTTCAATGAAAAGATTAGGATGATGCGGAGAAAAAATTTCTATTTTATCTCCTACTTTAAAATAATTTCTTTGTTCTAATTTAATCAATTTATCTTCAGGATAATAATCCAAAACTCTTAATACAAATTCTTGAGTTGGATGTTCATCTCTCAAATTAAAGAGTTGTTCTTCTTGAGTTGGATGTTCATAAAAGAAACCATGACATAACGCACGATTAGCCGCTTTCATTAATTCATTTCGATAACTTTCATCTTGAATAAAATGATCGGGATCTTCACAATAAGCATCAATTAATTTTCTGTATGTAGACACAACCGTAGCAATATAATGCAAAGATTTCATACGTCCTTCAATCTTAAAAGAATCAACACCAAGTTCAATCAATTCGGTAACATGATCTATCAAAGCCATATCTTTACTAGACATACTAAATGGCATATCGCCTTCTTGATTAATCAGTTTATCATCTTGATATAAATCATAATACCAACGACATGATTGAGAACATCCACCTCGATTAGCATCTCTACGACTCAAATAATTAGATAACATACATCTTCCCGAATAATGTATACACATAGCACCGTGAATAAAGTATTCAACATCTACAGGTGAATATGCCATAATATCCTTCAAGTCCTCATATGTCGTTTCTCTACCTAAAACAACCCTATCCATACCCATAGAAGCATAAAACTCAATCGCTTTTAAATTAAGGGTAGAAAGTTGTGTAGAAACATGAACTTCTAATCTTAATTTCATATCTTTAGCAATCTTCATAATATAAGGATCTGCAACGATAATCGCACTGACTCCAATATCATCTAAAGTTTGTAAATAGTCTTGAATACCTTCTAAATTATCCTGATGAAGAATGATATTACAAGTTACATGAATATGTGCATGATATAAAGAAGCAAATTCTACGGCTTCTTTAATATCTTCAACTGTAAAATTAGAAGCTTGTGAACGAAGCGAAAACTCTTTACCACCAACAAAAACTGCATCAGCTCCATACATAATAGCAACCTTTAACTTTTCAAGATTACCAGCTGGTGCTAATAATTCAGGTTTCTTTATTATTTTTCTTTTACCATCAATGATTTGACTCACGTTTCTCATTATCTATTTTCCTCATATCTTCTAATTTATAAACCGTTTGATCAAAGAGAAAACCTCGATCTAATGGTGTTTTTAATTGAAATAATAAATTCATATATTCTTTAACATCTTTATCATAAGTATGATTTTTATAACTCTTTAAAGCATCACTATATAACGATGCAATTTCAATAACCTCTTGATCATTCATCATTAAAGTTTCAATATATAAATAATCAAAGCAAGACAAATGATTAAATAAATCTAAGGTATATAATCTTGTCTTAGAGAATATATGAGTTCCCCACTTATCTTCAAAAACATGAAATTGATAATCAGAATCTTTTGCTTGAATAGTTAAACTCTGTTGATTATTTAAATCAAAAGATAATTTAGATGCTTTCATATAATTAGATAAAAGCGATCTTTTGCTTGCTGCAATATATTCAACACCATGACATTGAAACATCAAAGGCATACTCACTTCTTGTTTCATTAAAATCTGTTCTTGTAAAGGAATAACTTTTGAAACAAATGCACTTGTTATACCTTGCTTATTTAATATCTTTAATGTTTGAGCATTAGTATTTAAAGTTTCAGGAGAATACAACATCTCAAAACTATATTTCTTCTCATTAACAATCTGTTGAATACCAAAGTCTTGAAATATCAATCCTTGTACTCCTATTAGAGATAATTCATCAACATAAGTTTCAATATCACTTATATTATGTTGATCATATAATCCATTAATCGCAACATAAATAAAGATTTGTGAATATCTTGCCTTTATTTCTTTTATCTCTTCTAAAGAAAAGCGACAACTCGCATAGAAAGAATACTCTCCCCCTAAAACAAATCTCTTTATCCCCATATCAATATAATCATATAATCTTTCTTTCTTATTTAAAGATAAAACAATTTCCATTACTTATCCTTCCTTGTGATAATACATATTCCATCACCTATTTGGTAGTATTCCACATTATATTCATCATGATTAAATATCCAATCCTTAAATCTTTTAATCTTTTTAACCAACTGTTTTGTATTTCTATTTTTAATATTATCAATATCAAAAATCATACCATGAAAATCTAAGTTATCAACAATAATCATGCCATTTTCTTTGACCAAATCAATATACTTTTCAAAAAACTTTTGATATTGTGCTTTTGCCGCATCAATAAATAAGCAATCATATGGAGCATACTTTAATCTTTTAATATCAAATGATAAAGCATCATCATGATAAATAGAAATAGATTCTTCTAACTGCCTTTCTTGGATATTGAAAACTGCTTCTTGATATCTTTCTTCATTTAATTCAATAGTATCAATGTGTAAACCCTCGACATGTGTTACCATCATCATCGAAGAATAACCAATTGCTGATCCAATTTCTAAACATGATAATGCTTGTTTATTTTTTAACTGTGAAATTAAAAAGAGTATTCCCTCTTTTTGCATCACGGGAATATTTCTTTTTAAGGCATCTTGCTCAATTTCATCAAAACTTCTTAATCCAACCATAATCCAGCATCCCTTGCTTTTTTCACTTCATTTGTATGTTCTTGATTAGTTTTTGTATAAACAACAACAGTTTCCTTTGGATTTTCCTTCTTTTTCATTGCAAAAAAGAATAAATAATCATGTTTTGTATAATCAATACAGTCTTTCATAGTTGATAAAGGAATAGTACTAATTGGTCCTACAGGTAAGCCAGTATACTTATATGTATTATACCTCGATTCAATCTCTAAGTGTTTATAAGAAACATCTACACCAGTTCTTTGCCATGCATAGTTTACTGTAATATCGCTTTGTAGTAACATACCTTGTTTTAAACGATTCATAAAAACTCCAGAAATCATAGGACGATCTGTTTCATCTAATCCTGATTCTCTTTCAACAATAGAAGCAAATGTTAAGAATTGATGTGGGGTCCATTTCAATGCTTCTATTTTATCTTTGATTGTTGATAGGTTCTTATCCATCATATCTAAAGCGTGTTTTGTCAAACTTTCAATTGTTGGTTTTTCATCAGTTACATAATAAGTGTCTGGATATAAGTATCCCTCCAAAGGATACATAATATCCTTATCTAAAACTACTTTCTCATCAAGAAACCAATATTCTTTTGTTAATGATTTTAAGTAGTCTTGATTAGCCCACTTTTTAATAACATCTTCTTTAGATATATCAAGGATTTTTGCAAATTCCGCAGCAACAGCAGGAATAGTTGTTCCTTCTTTAATTGTTAATTTTGACTTCAGAATATGTTCAAAATCTCCTTTCTCAATTATCGAAAAAATTTCAGATAAAGACATGTTTTTATTTAAAATATATGTATTAGCTTTTAAGTTTTCAAAATTATTTAATTTTAAAAATATATCAGCACAAAGTTTATTTTTGATAAGTTCATTCTTTTGTAAAGTATTTAGTATTTGTTTCCCACTACCTTCTATTTTTACAATAACTTTTTCATCTTTATTAGAAACAGCAGTGATACCGTTATTATAAAAGATTATTGAGCCAATTAATGCAACTGCAATAACTGCACCAATAACAATTAATATCATTTTCTTATTTTTCATAAAAACCTCCCATATGTTACTATTATAGGTTATTTTACAACAATTATCAATAAAACATATTTTTCAACAAAGAAATATACCTATGAATATTAAAAAAAATTTTATTTACTTATAATAAATACAAAAATTTGCTAAAAGTTATATAAATATATTGAATTATATTTGCAATATGTTATTATATGTTTGTAACATACCTCATAACTTATGTAACTCTTTTTAA
>JAVWHX010000001.1:0-152852 GCA_036639875.1 Coprobacillus sp. | reverse complement strand
AGTTTCTTGATGAAGCAAATACAGGAAAAGGAATGCGTTTTCCTAAATGGACAAAAATTTATCTAAAGTATATTCTACCTTGTGTGATTGTCTTTATCTTTATTCAAGGTTATTGGACATTTTTTATGAAATAATGTCATTAAGTATAAAAACTTACTAAATAAAAAACTGATATATAAGTCATTAGTGCTTATATAATCAGTTTTTTTATTTGTTAAGAACTTGAAAGTATCAATAAAGTCGTTTTTCAAATAGTTAAATATTGTTACTTTTGACGTATAATTGATTTTATGGATGAATACAAAACCTTATTTAGGTCTGTAAGAACAGACATAAATCTATAATTTTATATAGGTAGAATTATTGAAATTGCTTCTTTTTCTTATAATCAATAATTGAGAATTCTAAAAAATATTAAAAGTTTGTTAACCTACACTTTAAAAGACTTGTATAAAAAAAGTAAAATGTGTAAAATAAGAAGTATAAAGAGATTGAATATTTCTATTATAGTATGGTGTGTTAAAGTGTAGATTATTGAATTTATTGTAGATATAATTAATAAATATCTGTTTTTAGATATAATAGATATGTGAATCTGCACTATATATAATAGGAGAATATTTAATTTAATTATTTAGTTTCAACAAAGGAAGTTTAATCTATTTATTAATATAAATAAAATTTTTTTGGGGGGGAGAATAATAAATATGCTTAAAATTGTGATATGTGATGATGAAATAATTGAATTAAACAATACTAAATCATTAGTTGATGAATGGATCAAAAGTAATAATATTGAAGCACATATTTATTTATATGATCATCCAGATAAACTTCTTGAGGAGCATGAGAATAAAAAGATTCATATTTATATTTTAGATATTGTTATGCCAATGATGAATGGTATTGAATTAGGAGCAGAAATACGAAGATTAGATTTTGGTGCAAAAATTATCTATACTACAAATGCGCCTGAATATGCATTAGAATCTTTTGTAGCAAATCCAATAGATTATTTGATTAAACCAATAGAAAAAGAAAAATTATTTAATTCATTAAATAGGGCACTTAATATAATAAAAGAAACAGACGATAGAACTTTTGCGGTTAAAACAAATGAAGGTTTACGCATTATTCCATATAATATGATTATTTTCTGTGAAAGAATTAGAAAGAAAGTTTTATTCTTTTTAACAACGGGGGAGGAAATTGTCTCAATTTCGATTCGTGAATCTTTTTCAGATTATCTAGCCATTTTATTAGAAGATAAGAGTTTTATACAACCTCATGTTTCATTTGCTATTAATATGACAAAAGTTGAAAAACTTGGTAAAAATGGTTTTACACTAAGGTCAGGGAAATTTGTTCCTATTTCAGCCAAGCATTATACAGAAGTAAGAAATCAATATTTAGATTTTAGATTACAGAGTGAGATTCGATAATGGAGACGATGATACCAGATATTTTAAGATCCTTTATATGCGTGACTATGAACGTTATTCTTATGTTTACTTTATTGGAACCAAAGTATAATAAAAATGTGAGTTATTTAGTTATGTTTGGAGTTTGGCTAGCTGACATAAGTATCTCAGTTTTTTGTTATATGACATATAATTTAACTATTTTGGGAAAATTTGAATTGTTTCTTTATACGAGTTTATGCTTTATTATTAAACCTTTTTTTAAGGATTCTATAGCAAAATGGATTTTTAGTTTTACAACAGTTCAAAATATCAATTTTGTTGTTATAGTATTTAGTTTTATAATTTCTAGATATTTACCTTTCTCATTATACACAAATATTATTATACGTTTTATATTATTTGTGCTCCTTTATTATTTGCTAAAAAACAAGTTGAAACCGTTATATCATCAAGCTGTTGAGCACTTTAATCATTTTGTTTATGTATCGGTTTTAATATATTTTAACTTTGCTTATTATTTTATTAAATCTGATGAAATCACGAAGACATTGTTTGATGAGAAAATAACTTTACTTTTATTAATTATATTATCTTGTAGTTTTTATGTTTCTGTTTTTCATTCATTAAAAAATCTTGATAATGAATATAGAGTTAAGGAAGAAAATATTAGATTTAAAAATAGACAAGATGTCATGCGAGTATCATTAGAAAGATTGGAAGAACGATTTAATTTGCAGGAAAAAGTGACGAGTCAAATTAGAATTGCACAACATGATCACCGTCATTTTAGTAGAATGTTATTGGAGTTATTACATAATGGAGAAATAGAAAAAGCTATTGATAGCTTAGAAAAGCAACTTCATGTTACAATTAAAACAAAAAAGAAATATTGTGAAAACACTGTTGTAAACGCTGCTATTTCTTTTTATATTGAACGTTGTGAAGAAAATGATATACAAGTTGTTACAAAGCTTGATATACCATATGAAATACAAATTGATAGTTTGAAATTGTCATTAATATTATCTAATTTATTAGAAAATGCGATTCATGCATGTATGAAGTTACAGGAAGCTGAGAAGAAATACATATTGTTTACTGTTGCTTATACTCACAAGCAACTCATTGTAGAAATGAAAAATCCTTATGATGGTAAAATTTCTCTTGATAAAGATGGCTATCCAACTTCTAGTCATGATGAACATGGATTTGGAACCAAAAGTATTATTGAATTTGTCAATACATATAACGGAGAAGTTTTGTATCAAACAGATAATAAAATATTTGTAGTAAGGATATTAATATAAAAGTCACATAAATAATGCTCAAAAATAGGTAAATTTAACTCATGTGACCTTTTTTTTGTATTTTATTGTAAAATTATGTTAAAAAAGTGCAAAGGAATGTGAAAATATGGATCAGATAAGTTTAGAAAAGCCAAATAAGGAAGGGAATGTTTGGCCAGAACAGTATTGTCCAGCTTTTTGTCTAAGAGAAGGAATTACTGCTGATTTGAAAGGATGCTGGTATTGTAAATATGCTGACTTTCACTTAAACAGAGAAAGAGCTTTAGATGTAGGTGTTTGCTATTTTCCTAGAAAAATAGATTAGTTAATAAAAGATAGTTTTATTGTTTTAAAGTGATGTTTTGATAGAGGAGGATGTACATGTGAAAAGTAAAAAAGGAGTTCTTTTGGTAATAGTATTAGTCATTATTTCAATGATAGGTGTTTTTTTTATAGCAGTTAGTGTTAATAATTCTTCTTTAAAAACTTTTGAAAAGGGAGGATATGTGATTCAAGCAGATTCACAATCGCAGAGTACAAGATACCAGTTTACTCAAGGAACACAATATGAAGAAAAATACCCAAACAAATATGCATTTGAGGATAATGCTGGTGAAATAGCAGAGATTGAGTCATCTAGTTTTTTGCATTATGAAGATGGCTCTATTTCCGCATTATCCAGAGGAGTTCTTATGAATTTTAAGGATTTAGAAAAGAATGGAGCGATTAATCATTATGGGCTTCCTATAGGAATGATTTTAGAAAAATCAGGGAAAACCTGGCAACTAGAAAGCCAAAATGAATCATTCAAAATAGAGGAAGGTATTTTAAAAATATCTGATTCTAAATTTGTTATGTTTTCAGAAAATATTGAAGTTGTATTTGATAAAAACGATATTCGTAAAGCAGGAGATTTTATTGAAATTAATTATATTGATGAAGGTGTTGTACAATTGGTTACACAAGATAATGTATGGCAAAGTGTTTCTACAACAGCTTCTATTAAAAATGGTTTAGGAACGACTGTTAAATTATTTGACCAAGTTGTTGAAAAAAATAAGAATCAAATGACTTTAAATAAGCTCGTTGTTGATGCTGATAGTAATATTGAATTGTCACCATTAGAAAAAAGAAATCAACAAGTTCCCAAATTTGATATTAAAAATAATAATGGAACAGATGGCGAAGCAGGAGAATTGGGTGTTGAAGGTACTGAAGGAACAAGTGGAGATAACGGGAATAAGGGAACACATGGAACTTTAGGAACTTCAGGTACACAAGGAAGTAATGGAACGAGTGGAAATAATGGAGATAACGGAACTTCTGGGACGAATGGTAAAAATGGTACAACTGGGAAACCAGGAGTAAGTGGATCAGATGCGGGACAGGAATCAAGTTCTAAAACTGGACTCCCACAGTTTTCTATTCAAACATGGGAAGTAGATGCAATAAGTTTAAAAGGAAGTTTAAAAATCACTGATGAAAATGTTATGTTAACAAGTGAAAGTGCAAAAATACTTGTTTATGAAGCTGGTAGTGGAACAATGGTTTCATGTCTTAATGAGAATGGAGAAAGTGATTTTAATGTTCAAGGAGAATCAATATCTTTTCATACAGATTCAACTGTTAATCCATTAAAACCAGATACTGAATATCGACTTGTTTTAACAGCAACTTATGAAATGAATGAACAACAATTCCAACGTGAATTTGTTTCAAGAGTCTTCTATACAGATTCACTAGGACTCTTTATGGAAAAAGATAGTATTACAACATCATCAGTTAAAGTGAAATTAACTAAAAATACTTATTCAAAAACACAAAGAGCAGATATTTATTTATTAACAAGTGAAGAGTCTAAAAATTTTGATGTCAACTCTACATCTAATTATATAAAGAAAACGGTTGATATGGGAGAGGACTTTACTGATGAAATTTTAACTTTTGATGGAAATGAGTTTGATAAGATTAAATCTAATCAAAAATTTGTAGTGAGATTAGTTGCTTTTGATGATGAAAAAACATATATAACACAACAAGTTTTACAAGTAATGACGTTAAAGAAAAAACCATCTTTAAGCGATGATTTGTACGCAATTAGAAATAAACCATTAAAATGTTTTGAATTATATAGTGGGGTATTGAAAGATGATGATAATTCGATTATAGAGCAATATTATGAAGTTTATGATGCTGATGAAAATAGTTCACAATATGATGAGATTCTTAAAACAATTGCAATTGAACCTGGAAGTGGTTTACAAGCAGTATTTTTACCAATTGATAAAAAAGTTATTTTCACTAGTCATCCATATCGTTTTAGAATGGTAACGACTTATAATGACAATGAAAAAATCATTGAAGTAAAATCAAAATTTTCTGAAACATTTAAAATGAGTGAAAGTTATCTTCCTGCACTATCAATGCAACCAACAAAAGTAGAACATGATTATATATCTGGAAATCTCATTATTGATTTAAATGGATCGACAATGGATATAAGTGCACAACATCCACTTATTATTCATATTGATTGTGAAGGTGATTATGCTAAGACAATTGAGATAACATCAAAAAATAATCCAATCGTTGCAGCGTATGGAAATCAAATTATACTTAATATTGCTGAAACAGGATTAAAAGCAGATAGTGTTTATCGTTTTAGAGTAAATGGTTATGTAGATCTTAAAGACGGAGATGGATCTTTGCCATATGTTCTTGGAAATGTTGTTACATCAACTACAAGTCTTTCTGAATTAAAAGCGGATTGGAAGATCAATAATTCTTCATCAAATTCAGTTGCTCGTATACTAAAATTGGATGCGACTGATGGAAGTTGGACAGGACAAGAGAGTACTTATCAAATGAACGCTTTAAACAAGATAACTTTAGATCTTTACAAAGGTAGTGGAAATGGCAAGGTCTTTATGGGTTCGAAGATATTTACTGATGTCGATAAAGACCCTGAGAAGAATAGTTTAGTTGATGATTTTATTATAAATGGTAAAGAAGTATCTGAAATAGATTTCGGATTTAAAGCTAATTCTTTAACAGGTACTATATATACCATAAGAATTAATACTATATATGATACAACTGGTTCTGATGATTATGTCAATCCATCAAATATATCACGTTATAAGAATCAATATAATGTGACTGATACAACAAGAGAAGTTATTGTCACAAAAGCGAATCAAGCTCCTGCATTACCAGATAGCACAATAATGAACGACCAAGTTAAATCAACAATCATCTATAATAAAGATGTTGGAATTTACGGAAAAACAGTTGATTCAAAGTTAGATGACAATGCGATTGTAGGATATCGCTTAGAGGCAAATTACGATAATTATGCGAAATTAGCTAGAAAAATGTATTATTATGCATTTGAAAGTAATCAATTTGCCAATTTATTATCTGCTAATCAAAATCCAATTTATGATTTTGGGCTAGATGGTGGGTTAAAGAATAGTGGTGAATGGGTGGTGCGTAAAGAAATTGCGATTTCTCCTTCAAACAGTAACGTTCCTGTATGTGCAATCTTTTTTGGAGAAGGTGTGGATACAACATACGGTGGAGTCAATGTTACATATTCAGGCAAGGCAGAAGCAACTTCAAATGCATTATCTTCAGGTATGTCAAGAGGATATAAGTATAACTTTGCGTATGCATTAAGTTATAGTGAAATTGGGGCTGGTGAGGGAGATAAGATTTATCCTTATGAACATCCTCAGTATGCAGCTTTAGCAAACAAACTAAGCACTGCTTATGTCTTAAATTCTGGGATTAAGGATGCACCTAAAATTGAACCAAAATTCACTATTTATCCAAGTGTTTCTAATTATAATACAAATAAAACAAGTTTGACATTGAAATATCGTTATAGTGATAATGATAAGACAATAAAGAAAAATGAAACAAAGTTTTTGGTAAATGGTTCTTATGGTGATGCAATCGATGTAGATGAAAATACATGGGGAAGTGTTACGTTTAATTCGATTATATCATCGAGCTTAAAAAACGGACAATTCATCCCTCAAATAAGCAGACAGTTATATAATTTATCATACAAAAATGAAACAAATATTTTAGATATCATGTATCAACCTATTGATTTCTCTAGTACTTTCAACAATGATATTATAAGCAAACTTAAATACAATGTTGTTGCTGATTTAGAAAAAAATCAAATTAAAATAGAATTAAAAGATCCAGTTGGATCATCAAACCTTGATTTGCTTAATAAGAAAATAGCAGGGGTTAATGTAAGATTCTATGATGTTAATAATCCAACAAGTTATTATTCTACATATATGACTCTTAATGCTTCAAATATAGGATATATCTCTACTGCCAAACTGGATAAGCTTATAGGTAAGACAATTGGAACTGACGTATCTCTTTGTTATGATTCAAACAATATGAGTTGGGAACTTACAAATAGAGATAGGTTTGCTTTACAATATATCACAAAGAAATCAGGGAATTATGTTCTCGGTAATTATATAGCTTTTGATGAACAAAGTGGTGCAATTATTAAGACTTCAACAACGGCATCTGGTTCAATATTTACATTAAATAATTTATTAGATTATGAAACAATTCAACAAAAACAAGATTTTGTTGTTACTTCTAAATTCAGAAACCTAACAAATAACTATTCAATTCGTGCTGATCAAAATGGGATGGCTTATATTATTGGGACAGCTCCACAAGAACAACTTAATTATTTTGTTGTAAAAAAGATCAATGAAACAAAGTTGGTTACTGATGAAGCACAAAATTTTGAACTTACGAAAATTGTACCTTCTATCAGTGTCAATGATTCTTATGGACAAAACATGACTTCTATTAACTTATATGGTGTGGATATAAGTGGAGTTAGCCAAATTGATGCTGATAGTAGTGGAAAGCGATTTATTGATGCACATATTAAAAATCTACTAACAAATGAAGAAATCGTACAATCAATTAACGTAACAAACTTGACAACGGAATCTTCTATTGTCTTAAACAATTTAAAGAAAGATACATCATATCGTATTACTTTCACTGCAAAAGTGAATAAACAAGATAGTTTATTACTTGATGCAAAAAAATCTGGTGCATTTATGAAAGAAGTAAAGACAAAAGGTAGTGTTAACATCAGTTCTTCAAAGTTACAATATAAGATTGAAACATATGATGTACAACGATTGGTTCTTTCTTATAATATTGACCAAGTGAGTGGATTCTTTATTAGGTATAGCATTCTTGATGAATTTGGTAATGTGATTATGAGTAATCAAGATATGATCAATGCCGGAATGTATGATGGCTATAAAGTAGGAGATAATTATCAAACAAATATGAATCCTAGTTTTATGTTAAATGTTGCAAAACATAAATTGAAAAATGATACACAGTATCAAATTAAAACCACTATAAATCAGGTAACCGATGGAAAAATTGATGAAAGTATTATTTTAGGAACTTCAATAGCAGGATTTAAAATAGCCCCTACTACAATGCCTATTACATTTACAAATCTCGTTCCAGAATACCATCAAGGTACTAAAACAATTGATATGAAAGTGGATACTTCTGTAGCGGATAATTCTCAAGTTATAATGAGTGATTATCTGATTGAGAATGGATATAATTCTGTTTACTATGTTCGTTATTTTGAAAAAGAAGATAGTTCATGGAAAGATGTAACTGCAGCTGAAGACTTATATAAAGTTTATGATCCTGGAAAAAATTATACAATGACATTAAAAGATTTGAAACCAAACACTAATTATAGAATTGCTATTTATGCAAGTATAGATATGAATAGGGATGGTATTTGTGATAATAATCCAGATGTTAAAGGAAGTATAGCTTCGTTAGATCATGAAACATTTGAAAAAGATAAAGAAGATTATTTGATTTGGGAAGATGTTCGTATGACACCTGGTGAAAATGGAATTGCTTATGGAGATGTAACAGTTGAAAATCCAAATCGTGATCCTTCTAAAATAGCTATATCTTATAAGAATGCAAGTAACTTAAATTCTATTAAGAAAGTTGAATATACAGTTATTAGCAGTGATGGTAAGTCAAGTTTTACAGGAGTGCTCATGAATGAAAATGGAACCTTGTTTAGTGAAAAACTCGGTGGTTATTACACAATGGAACTCCCACTATCATTAGAAAATTTGGGGTATTATCGTATTATGATTAATTATTATTTACAAAATGGTGACGTTTTTGAAAAAACTGATTCATATTCGACGACATACCTCTATGAGAAGTAGGAGATAACAATCATGAAAAGAAAATTGACAAAAAAAGCAAAATTAAGCATGAATGTTTTCATTGTATTTGTGTTGTTAGTTGCGGGTCTCTTAGGATTTATTTTATATAAATCTTTGGGACAGCAACCTGCAGAGTATGCAATTGCAAAAGATACACTTTTATATAATGAAGATAATAATCCTTATCAGACACAATTAAGTGGAATTGTAAAAAAGGATTGGTCGGGAGATTATCAGTTTATAGATGAAGCGGGAAAGAAGACAAATTTAGGAACTCATACTATATGTTTTGATGGTAACAATATTATGATTTTTGGTGGTGGTTATCAACTGCTAAATGATAATACTGCATTGAGATTAAAGGATGTTCAATCAGATATTGATATAAGAAAAGATGCTTTTTATAAACTTGCAGATAGAAAGTATCTCATGGTATCACCAAATATTGCTGATAAAGAAGAATTATGCAAAGCAGAAAGATTTGTTTATATCGTTATGGATAAAGCAGGTAATGCATTATTAAGCAATGAGAAAATGAATGTAAAAACCACTAAGCCAATTACATTAAATGGGGGAGAGATGAGTTTAGATGTTGCAAATGAAAAACTTGTTTTTTCAGGTAAAACTATCGAACTTAAAAAAGTTATGGGATCAACAAATAGCTTTGATCCTCTCACATATAAATCAATTGACGAAGAACAGCAACCTGATGAAGTTAAATTAGACATCAAAGGCGGAAGTGGAGGAACTGGGGGAACTGGTGGAAATGGAAGCAATGGTGGAAGTGGAGGAACTGGTGGACTCGGTGGTAACGGTGGTGTTGGTGGTAATGGTGGTTTAGGTGGTATCGGTGGTAGTGCTGGAAACGGCGGTACTGGAGGTACCGGCGGTAATGCAGGAAATGGTGGTTCTGGAGGTAGTGGTGGTACTGGTGGTAATGGAAGTAGTGGCGAAGCAGTTGATACTGTAAAATCTATTATGCTTCGTGGTGTTTCTAAGACGAGTACAGCATTAGATGTATCTTATTATGCTAGTGATCCATTTGGACAATATGGAATTATATATATGTCATTATTTGCAGGAGATGCTGATATCACAAAAGATAAACCACTCAAATCACAAAACTTAAATTTGTATGATAAAAACCATGTGTTTACAGGCTTACAACCAGGGTTACAATATCAGGTTGTTATTGGTCATATCATATCTGAGGATGGTGCTGAAATTAAATATGTAGATGATGTTATCAAAACATCAACAATTGTACCAAATAATTACTTAACAGTATTAAGACAAAGTGAAGATGGTCTTTATGTACAAGTACGTTTAGATAAGTATTATGTCAATAAAACGGGAACCGTATCAATTGTATTAAATGATAAGTTACAGAGTACTGTCTCATGTGAATATCATGTTGACTCTATAACAAGTGATGCTGGAGACAATTTATATATTGCATGGGGAAGTTTGAAAGACAGCTTAAGTACAGTAAAAGATTATAAGATTGTTGTAAAAGTGCAAGATATGCAAGTGATGAGTAAGACAATCACAAATGCATACTATAAGTAATGAAAGAGAGGAAGAAAAAATGGAACAGATTTTAGGATCGGTTGTACAATCGATAGGATGGATGCTAGGGCTTGCGTTTTTAGGTGTAGGCATTTGTTTAGGGTTAACTGGGGCAAAGACAGCGGAAGCAGTAGGAAGAAACCCTGAAACAAAAAGCGATGTTATTCAAAGTGTTATGATAATTGCTATTATTATTACTGTATTATTATTACTTTTGTTTGGATTTGTATTCTTGTTACTTTTCTTTAATCCTTTAATTAGCTAATGATAAGTTTTATAGCAGTTATTTTAGTGATGGTATCATTAGCTGCATTCTTACTTTTTGCTGTTAAAAAAATATGTCAAGATATTCATCAACAGATATATAAAAAAGTAGGAGTTGTTATGGCAGATCTTTATGATGAGTTATTAGAAAAGAAAACTGCAGAATTATTAGAAAAGCAAGCTGAAATCGACTTACTCAGTATCTCGTCTCATGAGATTATAAATACAAAAATTGAAAAAGAAGAAAAAAAGAGAGAACAAAGTTTTATCAAACAGGCCGTTTATCAAAACAATCGTTTTGATGAACATTATAGAATGGTGAAATGTGATTTTGAAATAAATTCTTTAAATTTATCGTTAGAAGCAATTAATGAATTAAAAAAAGAGAACTTTATTTCAGTTCAAGATTATGAAGACCTTTTATCATTATTTGATATAGATGTTTATTATGGTTTGATGAACCTTAATTCAAATCAACAAATAGAAGTGATAAATGATGTTTTAAAAACTCTTCCAGCCCAATTTACTATTTTTAAGAAGTATTGTGAAGAAAAACAGTCATTTGATTTATATTTGTTTATAAGTTATTTGAAAGATTATATTTTTAACAATGATCCACATATATATATTTATTCAAATAAAGAAGTTAATCCTGTTGAATCTTCAAAAGAATTAATACAATTGAAAGATAGCGAAATATTAGAAGGGTATCGAATTAGATATAAAGACAGATTATATGATTTTAGTCTGTAGAATGGAGGCAGTATGAATGATTTTATGAAAGAAAAAATAACAAGCAAGATTCATAATATGCAAGCTTCAACTAATGTTTTTGAAACTGGAAGAATCATACGCATATACAAATATGTTGTAGAAATCAAAGGTTTAATGAACGCTGGTTATTTTGAAGAAGTTCAAATAGGGAATAAAGCAAAAGGATATATTAATGTTATTAAAGAAGATAGTGTCATTGTATCATTAGTGAAGATAGAAAAGGATATCTATGTAGGAGATGAAGCAACACTAACGGGGAGAAAATTTGAAGCAACTTTTAGTGAAGATTCAATTGGACATATTGTCGATATGTTTGGGAAAGATCAGATGAATGCACAGTATTTTGCAAACTATAAATCACAACCCATTGAACATAATGCAATATCAATAATGTCAAGAAACAGTGTTAATAGACCGTTGTATACAGGAATATCAGGTATCGATTTATTGTATCCTATTGGAAAAGGGCAACGACAACTTATTCTTGGAGATAAAAAAACTGGAAAAACACAAATTGCTTTAGATACAATCTGTAATCAAAAAAGTAAAGACGTATTGTGTATTTACATATCTATTGGGAAAACAAAGAAGTCAGTTAAAGATATTTATCAACAGCTTATGTATCAAGGGGCAATGGAGCATACAATTATCCTTTGTGCGAACAATGATGAACAGCCTCCTGTTATGTCATTGACACCTTATGTTGGTTTATCAATAGCAGAAGATTATATGATGCAGGGTAAGGATGTATTGGTAGTTATTGATGATTTAAAACGTCATGCAGATGTCTATCGTGAAATAGCATTATTGACAGGAAAAGAACCAGGAAGAGATGCATATCCAAGTGATATTTTCTATACACATTCAAGACTTTTAGAAAAAGGATGTCAACATGTTGGTGGAGGAAGTATTACGATTTTACCTATCATGGAAACAAGAGGTGGAGATATAACAGAGTATATAAGTACGAATATTATTTCAATCACTGATGGACAAATTGTATTAAGTAAGAAGAATTTTGATAAAGGGCAAAAACCGGCGATTGATTATGGTTTGAGTGTATCAAGATTAGGAGGAAGTGTACAAGAAAAACAAGTTAAAAAAATAGGAAGTAAAACAAGACGTGAACTTTTAAGTTATTTGGAAACACGAGATATTTATGAGTTAGCGAATATTGATGAAATGGGTGAAGCACTTCAAACAAAATTAAGACGTGGTCAAAAACTTCTTGAAGCATTTAAACAATATAAATATTCTGCAAAAGATGTAGAAGAAATGGTACAGATTTTTTCTGCATTTATGGAATAACCATATGTCTAATATTAAAAATGTTGTTAAAGTTATGAACTTTCATTCACTTTTACGCGTTGATGCATCACGAAGAAAAGCTGAGAAATATCTTATTTTAGAAAATGAAGTTTCGATGATGATTGATCAAATTATGAATAACAAGAATTTTATTCTTGATAAGAATATTTTACAACCTTCAGAAAGTGCAAAAAAACTACATATTTATTTTGGAAGTGATTTTGGTTTTTGTAGTAGTTACAATTCACTTGTTAATCAAAGGTTATTAGCTGATAGCGATGCAGATAAAATAATTATAGGAAGAAAACTGACGAAGGGGAATCATAATATTATTCTTAAATGTAGCAAAGAAGAATTTGAAGAGAATCCGTCTCAATTATATGAAGTCTTAAGCGAAGCGTTTTTATCAATGAAATATAAAGAAATCAATATCATTTTCAATCGTTTTCAAAGTGTAAGTGATATACATTTAGAAACCAAAAAGGTTTATCCGCTTGTCATAGAATCTAATGATGATGGTTATCAAGAAGACTATTTATGTGAGAATGATATCCAACAATTATTAAAAGAAATGATTGTATTATATATATATTATGAAGTAGAACTTAGCCACATAAATACAAATGCTGCAGAGAATATTCTAAGACAAAATACAACGAGTGAATCTTTGAAAAAGATAGATGAAAGAGATGAAATAGAACTTCGTGCAACACGTAAAGCAAATAAGACAAAACAATTTAGAAAAACGATTGAAAGTTATGGAAGATTTAAGAATGGAGAACATATATGAGAGCAGGAAAAATTATATCAATCTCTGAATTAAATATTAGAATACTAATAGATAGAGATGTTAATGTGAAATATCGTGATGTGTTATATGCGTCCTTAGAAGATAGAGAATTAAAGTTTGAAGTGCAAAAAGTAGATGAAGATATCGCAATAGCTATTCCTTTTTCTAGTATTGATGGATTAAAAAAAGGGCTAGATGTATATCTAGAAGAGAATACAATTCAAATTCAATATAATGATGAAATACTCGGTAAAGTGTTTGATTCATATGGAAGATTAATTGATGATTCAATAATTCTAGAAAAGAATGAAAAGAGTGTTTACGAACGTCGAATGGGATTTGAAGAAATTGATATTGATGGAGATGTCTTGTGGACAGGAATTAAAGTTTTAGATTTCTTTGCACCAATGCAAAAGGGTTATAAGATGGGTTTGCTTGGGGGTGCTGGGGTTGGTAAAACTGTGTTGATTAAAGAATTAATACATAATGTTTATCAAGGATTACATTCAAATTCAGTTTTTGTTGGAATAGGTGAAAGAAGTAGAGAAGGTAAAGAGTTATATGATGAAATGAAAGAAGCTGATTTGTTAGATAAAATGGCTATTGTCTTTGGACAAATGGGTGAAAATCCAACATCTAGAAGTAAAGCAGTCTTTTCGGGTTTAACCATTGCTGAATATTTAAGAGATGAAAAGAAACAAGATGTATTGTTGTTTATAGATAATATTTATCGTTATGTTCAAGCAATGAGTGAAATCAATGCTGAATTACATAATATGCCAATTGAAAATGGATATCCTTCAACGATAGAGGAAGATGTTTCAGAAATAGAAGAACGAATTAATTCAACTGGTGAAGGTAGTATAACGAGCTTTCAAGCTATTTATATCCCTGCTGATGATTTGACAGATAGTGCAGTTCAAACGATTTCATCACATATGGATGGACAAATCGTATTAAGTAGAAAGGTTGCGGAGAAAGGAATCTATCCAGCAATTGATGTTTTTCAAACAACAAGTAAGTTGATTGACATAGATCGTATAGGTGAAAGACATTATGCATTAGTACAAAAAGTCATTGCCTACTTGTCTAGATATGAAGAGTTGGAGGAAATTATTGCAGTTTTAGGAATTGAAGAATTAAGTCAAGATGATAAAGATATCTTTAATCGTTCAAGAAAAATCCGTAATTACTTTACTCAACCATTCTTTGTAGCAGAAAATTATACAGGAATACCTGGAGCATTTGTGAAAATAGGTGATGTATTAAATGATGTTGAAGCCATTTTAAATGGTATACATGATGAAATAGATGAAGACAGTTTTAGCTTTATAGGAGCTTTATCATGAGTGAAAGTTCTCTTAAATTTTCAATGTGCTCCTTTGAAAAGGGAGTTAAGAAAATTGATAATGTCAAATGTATTCGAGTAAAGGATAAAAATTTCGGATTATTGATTATGGAAGATCATGCTCCATGTATTGGTAAAATTAATGGTTCACTGACTGTTATTGGGGATGAGGAATTGATATTGGATCATGTGGATGGATTTTACTTACTAAGAAGTAATGAGTTTAGATTTATTGAAAAAGGACAATTTCAGCTTCCATTAGAAGAAGTGAAAGAAGTTACTGAAAGTGTAGAAGAACCTGTCAAGAAAAAAGAAAGGAGACTGAGACGAAATGCAAGAACTGATTAATAATATTGCACAATTAAAAGAATATATAGTTGTTTCTATCTTACTTGTATTATGTACTTATACAATTGTCATTTTATCTAAGAAAAATGAAAAAATATATATATGGAAACATCTATTGATGATGTTAAATACAAAAGCAAGATTGGAACTTATAAGCTGTTTTTCTTTTATGTGTTTTATAATCAGTTCTGTTTTTCGTTTCCAATCTCTTAATGCTGTTCATGTCATGTTTTATATATGTCAGGCGATTTTATGTTTGGTATTTATAGAACATTTAAAGATGTTTGTTTATGTAGCAATTAATATATTGTTATGTGCTGTGGCACTTATCATTAACAACATGATATTTCAATATATGATTATCATGCATACACCAATGATGTTTCTCGTTGTTTATATTTTAACAGGAATATGTATAACAATGTATTCCATATATTTATTTTTGTATGAATTATATTTTTTGGTAAATGGAGGTAAGAAAGTATGAAACTTAAGAAAAAAGAATCGTTTATTTATGCAATAATAGCAAGCTTTATATTTTTGGTTATGGCAGCAGCGCTTTATTTCTTTTTAAATGATAGTTCAACTTTCACTTTAAAAGAGACAGCTACTCAACCTGGAGCTGGAACAATCATTTCTTATAAAAAAGGAACAGAACTTTATTATGATAAAGAAAAAACATGTGAAGGAAGATGCACAAGTAATGTGACATTAAGTGCAATGCCACTCTATTTGGAATCATCAAATAGTATTGTTTTACCAAAAGATATGATTTATGTCAACGCAAGATCAAAACAATATTTTAGAGCTAATCATTTTTCTGTTTTTGCTTCTCAACAAGAAGGGATTTTTAATGATAATAAAATAGTAAGTGATCTTGGATTTTTATATGATGGAGAATCAACATATATATTTTTAGAGAAAACTCAGATTACAATTAATGGAGAACAAAAGCAGTTAGATGCATTCTCAAGTATTTATGTAAATATGAATTCAAAGGCATTTGTTTTATATGAGTCGAAAACAAAAAAAATAACAACAAATAAAATAATAACGGATACATTGGAAGCAACATGTGCTGATTATAAAATTGATTTAAAAAATGGTGTGTTAATAAACCAAGATAAAAATATTTTGTTATATAACAATGTTGATGATTTAGATGAAATGAAATAAGAAGGAGGTGTGTAACTATGAAAAAACTAATTATTCTTGCAGTTGTTATGTTATCGGCGTTGGTTTTTATTCAAATGAATACATATATTGTTCATTCTTATATTGATGAAAATGGATATGTTTTAGAAGAAAATGATATTGAAGAATCATTGAATAAAGAAGATATTTATGAAGCTGATGCTGTTTCACTAGTAAAAGTCAGTGAAACTGAACCTATCTATATAAATGGTGATTCATATTATGTAAGTAATGACAAGAAAAAGGTAGATTTAGAGTTTCCTATGTTTATTAAAGAAGGAGCTGGGATACGATTCATAGAAGCACAACCTCAGCTTATAACTGAGGATTTTGATGTTTTAACAAGTGCACAAGGGATGTATTTAAGTGGAGGTCATAGTTTTGATGCAAGTGGAAAACAAGTGGATAATGAGAAAATAACAATGGCTTATTTGAAGAATGGTATTTTTATGAATCATAAAGATATTAAGATACAAACATTGTTAGAAACATATGTTTTACCTGTCAATTCATTTGCTAATTTCACAGAAACTTATATCAATGCATATTGTTATAATGAAGGAAAACTAAACTTTTTAGCTGTTAGAGGACTTCAAAACGCAAAGATAACACTTAATGGGAAAACAATGAATTATAGTGATTTCTTAAAGCAATTAGGAATTGTAAAAGAAACAGTAAAAGAGATAGAGAAAAAAGAGGAAGAAATTAAAGAAGAAATAGAAAAAAGAGAAGAAGAAAAGAATAAAAAGCCTGCGGAGAAAAGAGAACCTATTCAAAATGAACAAGAGAAACAACCATCTGAAGATAAAGTGCAAGGTGATAATGGGGAAAATAGTGATAAAGATGATATAGGAGATGAGGGGAGTTTACCAGAGGCCGGAGAGCAAACACCAAGTCCAATTGAACCAGAGAAACCAGAAGTGAAACCAACACCACCAGTTGATGAAGGTAACACTGGAGGTGATCATACTGGGGGATCTGAGAGTGATAAGCCAGGAGAAGGTGTAGGAGAAGGCGGAGAAAACGAAGGCGATGGAGAAGGGGATAGTGAAGGCGAAGATGACCCTCAAGATCCAGCTCCACCAGATACAACATATATAAAACCAACAGTTACAAATAATGAGTTAAAAACATGGGTTTATACGATTCATACTGATCTTACAATTAATGATCCATCAAATAAGATCATAAGAGGAATACGTTTTAATGTCTATGATTCAAAAGGAACACTCTTAATGAGAAAACAATTTTTAAAGAGTGTACAAGCAGAAATATCTATATTACCACCAGATTCAACTATATATGTAGAAGGAGTTTATCAGTATTATGATGAATTTGGAAAGAAAACAGCAGAAACATTTTTAGAGTTAACAGAAACTAAGACATTAGCTATTAAAGATAATGTCAAACCAATCAAAGTTAATTATGAAATGAAAGATATATTATCATCAAATATGATGAAAATATAAGATTTGAAATTAGAAAATGATAGTGATTATATAACTGGAGATAAAACATTAGAAAACATTTATAAAAATACACTACCATATGCTGCAAAAGGAAGTATTCGTTTTATAGATACTCAAACAAAAGAAGAAATTGTGGCAGATATCAGTTCGGATATCATGAAAAAATTAAACAAAGGAGAAACGCTAGACTTCTCAACTAGTCCAGTATTAAAAAGTAATTCAACATATAGTTATACAATGGAAATCTTAGATCGTTTTTCTCATGCTATCCCAACAACACCAGAGAAGATAAAAGGGACAGTGAAAACAGCGAAAACTACACCAGTAGTAAAAGTTAAGATAAATGAAAACAAAGCAGGATCATTTAAACTTAAGTTGAGTTTAAGTGATATAGATAATGCTATAATAGATAGTTATTATACAGTAAAGATATGTGATGAGGGTGGAGAACCACTCAATATTCAATATGAAAAAGATGGTGTAAAAGAAACAGCGAAAGAAATACAAATTAGTAAAGAAGATAAAGACATAGATTTATCAATATATAATTTGCCATTCTCACAGAAACTGTATATAAAGGCAATAGCAAATTATAATATAGAAGATAATACAGGAGATAAGAAAAAAGAAATATGTAATTCAGCGTTCTATTCAGCATCAATAGGGAATGGAACATTAAATTATACAAATTCATTTACGAATATATTAGGGACTAGCGCAACTATTAATATCAACATGAATACAAAGTCATCAACATCACTTGCTGATTTGATGAATGAAATAACATTTGAATTAACATCAGATAAAAATGATAAAGTAGGAATCACTATTCAAAAAGAGATGTTTGATAATGTAGATATACAGAAGTTTTATGATGATACAAAGAAACAATTAATTATCCAACAAGGAGAAAAAAATAAACCAGAGATTTTGTTAAGTGTCAGTAAAGAATTGTTATTATCTGGAGTGACACCATGGCAAGCATTTATCAATGGTGCATATTTTGAAACAAGTGCAGAGAAGAGTGGAAGTCTTCATATTACTATGACAGAAGGAACTTTAAGTCCATCAACGAAATATATAATGAAAGTTTTAAGTAAAGCAAATCAAGGTGGATATATCTATGATTTACAAACAATGATAAGTAAAGATAATTTCATTACAAAGAAAAGAGAACCACAAATTATATATGAAGATTATTTTCAAGGTCAGAAGTTCTTCGAGTTTTATGGTTTACAAGTCAATGATATTGATAAAACATTACTAGATGATAAATATACAATTCAATTAGTAAGAGGAGAAGAAGTTATAGAGTCACATACATATCTAATAGGTGATAAAATCGAAAAGATGCGATTTGAATCATTAAGTGATGAAGATAACTATGAGATAAGATTTGTAGCAGCACAGTATAATGATGGACAAACAGCAGGGACATTACAAAGAAACTTCACATTTAAGACATTTACATTTAGACCAACACTTGGTATAGAAGGAAGCATAGAGCTGAATGATATGCAATTTACTTATGATAATCAAAGTGTTATAGGAAATATAGATAAAGAGAAAGTCATGATGAATAAAGGAATAGATGATGAAGGGCATATTATAGATAAGGAAGGATATTTTGTTACTGATTATCTTCCTGTTGATTCAACAAAAGGATTATATTTAAAAGATTTTGGTGCTGGCTTATTAAGAATGCTAGCCTACGATACTAACAATAGAGTAGTTCAAAGATTTTACAATCAGACATATGCAGATGGAATGGGTGTTTATTTTGATAGAACAGTCATTAATAATTACTATCAATGGAAAAATATAAGGGTTCAAGGAAGAATTGAGAACCTAAATAACTCCAACATGATTCAAATAGATAATCCAAAAGATGCTTTCATTGGTGTTAATATAATAAATGATGCTTTTCTTGATGTTGGATCAGGATTTCAATCCAATCACACTGCCTATAATTCTACTGATTATATAGAAGTAACACCAGGAGATATCTATTATAAACTTAATGGTCCAACTGTATTTTATGATAAAGAAAAGAAATATATCGGAGGTCGACATCAAACTGAAAATGTTATTGTGGTTCCAACAAATGCAGCCTATATGCGATGGTCATTTGGAAAAGGCAGAAACGAACAATTGTTACTTTTACAAGAGGCGAAGAATCAAAAGGTCATATCATTAGAAGAAACGTTAACAGATAATGCAGGATTACTACAAAATGTAGAGAACTACTACATTACACAGTATGAAACGAATGTGATAGGAAAAGATGACTATAAGATAAGTACGGTGAGTGAAAATCATCTGACATATGAAAATGGAAAGATTAAGCCTGTTAGTCAAGCAAGAACAGTCTATTTGGAGAATGGAAAAAGTTATAAGTTTGAAATATCAATTCAATATCATGGACGAGTTATTGTTTTAGATGAATGTGAAGTAGAATCTGATAAACTCACATATGTAATAAAGTCCATAAGTGATTTTCAATATATTAAAAATGATACATGGGGAAATTATATAGTTGTTAATGATATTGTGGAAACACAATGGCCATTTTTAAGTGATTTTACATTTAATGGTACATTAGATTTTCAAGGACATACACTTTCTCTAGGGAAAGGAAGGCGTTCTAATTTTGATGTTGGGAAGTCTGGAACATTGAAGAATGTAAGGTTTGTAGGAGTTGCTGGGGATGACTTAGGTTATAATGTTGTAAGAAATAACTATGGAATTATGGAGAATATCATATACGCACCAAATGCATTAGGAGATCAATTTCGTTCAACCTCTTTTATGAGAGATAATTATGGAAAGATTAATAATTTTATCATAGAGTTCGATGGTGAAAGTTGGGTTAAAATGGTAGGAACAAATGTAAATTCTACAGTTTTTGTCAGAAATAACTTCGGAATCATTGAAAATGGTTATATCTATAATAAAACAAAGAATGGACATATATATGTGAGAAATGATGGAGGAATTGTGACTCAATACTCTTCTGGAATAATAAAGAATATCTATGCAATTACTGATATTTATGCAAATTCGAATTATTCAGGAATAATAACTGCAGATTATAGAAATCCTCTTATAGAAAATATATTTGTTGTTGGTGATATGTATAAGTTTACAACGGATACAGTTAATGATAGACCTATTGATGGCGGATATAATTTATCATTGCATCCAATACGACATAGCAATGGCTCAGCAGTAAATAAAAATGTCTATCTTGTATCAGAAAATCCGCAATATGCGATAAAATGTTCTGAGTATACGTCAAAGAAACAACTTTGGGATAAGGATTTCTATGATACAAACATCAATAAAGAAAATACTTTTGAAGTAGATTCATTAGTTGAATTAGGATATTATCCTCAACTTAAAATGGACAGCTGTATGGATAAGTATCAACCTTATATAAAACTTCCTGAAGTTGAAGATGGCATTGCACCAAAAGTGGTCGATAGTGTTGTTACAAAACAAACAGAAGACTATGCAGATGTAACAATCAAGATGACCAATCCAAACAATGATATCATATCAAATATTACAGTAGATAATGTGGATTGTATTATCTTTGAACAACAGGTTGTTAATCATTTTTATGAAGTCAAAGTAAAAGTCAGTAATCCAAAAGTCTATGTATCAGAATATAAGATATCAAAGTTTGATTATCGTTCTACACATACAGAGAACAGTGCAACTGTGACAGACAGCAGTATAAAAGCAGAGTTCTATAAACCGATTAATAGTTTTAATGATTGGATGATTATGGCAAGTAATCAAAGTCAAAATTATCGATTAAAAACAGATTTAGACTTTTCAACGGTAAGTAATTATAACAGCATTTATTTGACTAAGTTTACTGGGAAGTTTGACGGAGGAAAATATGATGCAGATGGTAAACTCATAGGAATGCATACAATCTCAAATATCAACCCACCTTCTGATTTTTCTAAAGTTAGTGCATTAATAGATGCAATGAA
Source organism: Coprobacillus sp. (assembly GCA_036639875.1). Classification (GTDB taxonomy): domain Bacteria; phylum Bacillota_I; class Bacilli_A; order Erysipelotrichales; family Coprobacillaceae; genus JAVWHX01. The sequence continues at coordinate 130,793 of JAVWHX010000001.1, read as the reverse complement.
TGGAACATTTAAAAATGTAAGAATTCAAGGATTTGAGTGGATGAGAGATACAACTCTTTCAACTGCTTTGATAAATACAACAATAGGAGAAATTAGTAATATACATATCAGAGATATATCTCTTGAAGGAACAGACGGAATAATCTCGGGATTGGTGAATACAGCGGGAATGATGTCTGAAATTAAAAACTGTTCTATCAAAGATATGAAATTAAAGAGTGTACCATCAAACACGGCAACATCAAATACCATTTCTGGTATGACTAGTACTTTAAATGGTAAACTTAATCACTGTTATGTGAGTGATTTTGAAATTGAATTAGACACTTCAAGAACAGAAATTTCACCATCTGCTGCTGGGATAGTAGGAAAACTTGGCAGCTCAGGTGTATTATTAGATAGTTATGCATCTGGAAAAATTAAAAGCTTAATGAATAATGGAGGATTAGTTGGTGTTAGAGTAGCTAATGAAGAGGGAAAAATCCAAAGATGTTATTCAGATGTAATCATCGAATCAAGTAATGAATATAATGGTGGTATTTCTGTTAATACATCATCGCGTAATTGTTTAAGTGTAGGAAGTATGATGTTAAGTAAAGCGGATTATAACTATGCGCATCGTATAGCTGCAAAAAAGAATAGCTATCCAATAGATAAAGATAATTATGCCTATAGTGGACAATATTTTAACAATATGGATATAGGTGTTGATGATGCGACAGGACTTCTAACAAGAGAACAGTTATCTAATAAAGATACATATCTATATACTATTAAGATGGGAAATGCCTTTGATTATTCAGAAGTAGAAAATGGAGCGCTTCCTAAAGTTAAGAATACAAATGGAGAACTATTACCAGATCAACAGTCAAAATACTTAAGCTCAGATAATGTGAAAATGTCAGTTATCAATTCCAAACAAATGGGAGAGACATATGAAGTTGAAGTTGAAGTTCATCATGAAGGATTTGATATTCAAAACATAACAATTGATGATATGACAGAATTATCAATTGATAAAACAACAAAGAATGATGTCAGTGTATGTACAATTACTTCAAAGAAGTTAAAGGCTTTAGACTTATATAAATTAAATGTTATATTAAAAAACAAAAAGAACCCAGCAATAATGACATTATCAAGCATGGTGGATTATCAAGGACCAGTTTATTGGGAGATAAGTAATAGCCAACAATGGCAAAATATAGTTGCGAATCATAAAGAATCATCAGAGAACTTTAAAATAATTGGGATAATAGACTTTGAGGGCATAAAAAACCCAGTATTAGATGTAGCTGTAAATAGATTTATAGGTCAAGATAAAGCAACAAGTATTATTAAAAACTTAACATTTAATGATTCACAAGGATATAATTTAATTAAAAATAGTATGAGTGGAATATCAGATATAACATTTGATAATATCAACATAAATTATGAAACATCAGCGCCAAATAAAGGAGCAATGGGAATCATAAAACAAAACTCAGCAGATTTAGAGAATTGTGTATTTAAAAATAGTAAGTTAAATGCAAACCTTTTTAATGGTTCGATAATAGGGATGATTGGAAATAATGTAGGTAATATCAAAAATGTGGAAGTTTCCGAAATTCTGATAGAAGGAACTTATAAGACGGTAATTACTGGTACAAATGGATCAGTTGGTGGGTTAGTAGGAAGTTGCAGTGGAGGTATGCAAAATATAACAGGTAAGAATATAATTGTTAATGCGAGCGAAAGTACTTCGGTAGGAGGAATAGTTGGTTATCAAAATGTAACTTATTTAAAAGCTACTTCCAACAATGACATATCAGTTGAAAATGTTTCGCTTAAAGGAAAATCAAACATAGGGGGTATAGGCGGTTATAATACGACAAAAATTTCAACAAATTATAGCGCAAAGAATGTGTTAATTGAAGGAAATGGAACAAATCATGGAGGAATTTTTGGGGTAACTTATGCAAACATAAATAATTCTGAACTTGATGGAGTCTCTCTTCAAGATATAACTATTAATTCAACTATCTCTAGTTATTATATTGGAGGTGCAGTTGGGACTGGGACAGGAATTGTTTATGATATTAATGCAAAAAACATAAATCTTAAAGGTGGTTCGGGAATAGGAGGAATATTAGGCAAAGGTAATGTCTCCAATTCTATAATTGAAAATGTGACTGTTAATGCAGAAAGATTTAATGCAGGAGGAGTCGCTGGCGAATGTAATAATTCGGTGGTGAATAGTGAAGTTCGATTTGCTAATGTGCGTGCAAAATATGCAGCTGGAGGTGTAGTAGGTAGAGGCGGTTGTTATACAGTTACAGTGGTTAATGCCGATGTTCAAGCAGAAAAGTATGCAGGTGGTATTGTAGGGTCAGGTAATGTTATAACAGATGGAGAAGCCGACATTGAAAACAAAGTATATTCACCACCTCCTTATTGGTGTGCGGTATATGATACAAAGGTTAAAACAACTAAAGATTATGCAGGAGGAATTATTGGTTTTTCAGGTCATAAAACTGTAAAGTCAACAGATTGGCATAATGTAGTTGCAAGGTGTGAAATTGAGGCAAATAACTATGCAGGAGGGTTCTTTGGCGGTAGTTATGGAATGGATACAAATATTACTACTCGTTATGCAATTGTAAGAGATACAAAGATAACTGCTAAGAATAATTATGCAGGTGGTATTGCTGGTTGTGTTATTTTAGATAATCCGAATTTTTCATCATATGGTGGATATGTATCTAATATTGATGTTCATGCTTCATCTTATGCAGGTGGTTTATTTGGTTATGTTCAAGAAGTTGAGGGAGTTACGCCTATTAAAAGATTGAGAGGTTATCTGATTCATAATTCAAGAGTTAGCAGTGTTGATAAAGAGAAAAGTAATTTCGTTACATATAATTATCGAGACATTGTAGAAGATAAGAATATATTAGGAATAAAGATTGAAGAGAATTCTACATTAAATGGTATCAAAGCAAAGGATGCAGGCATATGGCAAGATCCAACTAGAGAACATATTGAAGTCATTACAGAAGCGGATATTGGTGATTATGACTTGTTGACAAATGTCTATGATCCAGTGACTGGAACTACTAAGAATTCAAAGCGTCCAGGATTGGCTTGGGCAACAAATCAAATGTCTGTGTATGCGACTCTAGAATTAGGTAGAGATTTTAGTGCAGTTAACGGGAAGAATGACTTTAGTTTTACACCAATAGATTATACAAAACATGTTTTTAGAGTTCATGCAGATTTACCAGATGGGACATATAAGATTTACTCAGCTAATAAACCATCAGAAATGTACGATTTGGTTATTAAATCAAAAGAGGGGGATGTTACAATCTCGTCAGTAACGTGTCAATTCCAAAGGATATCATTGAAGTTAAAAGTGAATGAAGATACTATATGGTCATCGGTTTTGGCATATTTAAGTAATTACTTCACTACTGCAAAAGTTGTAGAAGGACAGACTTATTATGAAGGAAATGATGTATCTCCTCAAACAATTATCCTTGAAGATGGTGATTATACATGGTATAAAGATAGAAACTATAATTTAGGGAAAGATAATAGTACTTCCATTGTAGCTGGAAAGGGAAATCAAATCACAATTCCATCTAGAGGCTATTACTATGCAATTGATGCAACCAATAAAAAAATATCACCATTATTTACATTTGACACTCATGGTTATTTACCATCTGTTGTATCTGGGAATACGACACCTAAATATCAAGAAGGATTGGCAGTGCCAGGAGATTATAGTACAGCCTACTCGGTATTAGATGGACTCTTTGAAGGAGAAGCAAGATTAGATTATATTCCTAGAACACCATCTTTAGGAACATTAAGCAGTAAGGCAAGAATGGCAACAATAGAAAAGAAATTACCAAAATTAAATGTTTATTCATCAGGTACAGATAGAATTAACATAGAATTTAATGATTCTCTATCAGCGTATCAAGATAAAGGTATCCAAGTGAAGTTATCTTATGGAAGTACTGAAAAGGAATATACAGTCAAAGAGAGAACTCTGACAATAGGATATGATTATCAAACAGATATAGAAATAAAAGTTTCATATGGAAAAGAATCATATGATTATCTTGTAAAGGCAGAAGATGTTATACAAAGTGTATCTACATATAAGAATCGCTATTATTATCTTGTAGATGATGGAGTTAAAGATAATGATATGAAGTGGCAAGGAGACTATATCCATTTATATCATAATGAAGTCTTGAGTAAGGAACAGGAGATAGTGAGTTTAAAAGACAGTAAAAAGAGAAAAGCAGCTATCTTAGGAGAACTCTTAGAGACAAAGGAAATATATAGCGGAGAGAATCAAGGATATCAGATTAAGAACTATTCAACCTATTCAACAACAAACAATAAAGAAGTGAATGATATGTTACTTGTTAAACGAGGTAAACTTCATATCATAGATGGACACTTGGAAAAAAGAGGGATACAAGTTATTGTTGATGTTTACAATGGAAAACAAATACAGTGTATCTTACAAGAAAATGGAAAATTGTTGAATGTAATAGGAGAGATTAAGACTCCAGAAGGATTCAGGAATGAAGATATTGTTGAAATCAGTGGAACTATGGAAAATGATACAACAATAATGTTTGTCAGATATAAAGATGGAACATTGGTTGGATTTGATTATCTTTCAGGAAAAACAATTGATGTAGAAAGTCAATCAAAAGATATAGGATTCTTTGACTTTATGAAAACTAGCTTTTTCTCATTGTTTGATGCACCAGTTGAGAACATTGAAAGTAAAGAAGGAGATGTAGAAACCTTTGAAAACGAACTTATACAGTTAGATGAAGAAGGGTTAACACTATTAGAAGAAGCTGAAATGATAATCGTTTCAAATAAGAATAGTGATACTGAGAAGACAGTGTTAACGAGTGAAGAAAAAGAAGAAATTATTGAAAAAGTAGAGAAACAGAAATCAAAGAATAGTCAAGAAAGACAAGCTTATGTAACAAAATATAATGCAAAGGAAGGAAAATTCGAAACGTATCAAAAACAATCAATTCTAGAAGCTGAAGAAGAAATAATCAGTGAAAATGAAAAGATAAAAGAATTAGAGAAGAATGGTTTGGATATAAAACAGTTAAAGAATGAACCACAAGTCAATAAAATAAATAATGGATTCCCATTAGATTGGGTGGTTATAGGTACAGTATTTATTTCAATAAGTGCATTATTAGTTGTGTTATATAAGAAAAGAAAGATGATACAGAATTAAAAAGAAAAGCAGTTTTTATAAGAAATTATAAAATATCCTCTAATGGTAGAATAATCAAAACTACTAAAAGAGGATTTTTATTATGAAATTATTTATTCTTTATTAATTCCATATTTAATCGCTGTATAGGATTCTTCAAATTCATTATTGCATTTTTATAAAGAGATATTTATCTTTTTTTACTATACTCCTTGACACATTATACTATGTAATGTATAGTATGGTGTAGAGGGAGGTATTGATGTGGATATACAACTCAAGAAAGGTTTTTTAGAATTTTGTGTTTTAGCAAGTCTTGTACAAAAAGATTCGTATGGTTATCAGATTATTAAAGATACTAGTGAATATATAGAAATATCTGAATCTACGCTTTATCCTATTTTAAAAAGATTAGAAGGTAATGATTATGTAGAAACATATTCTGTTGAACATAATAGCCGATTACGTAAGTATTATAAGATTACAAAACTTGGAAAACAACATATTGAAGATTTTCTAAATGAATGGTATCAAATTGAAACAATTCATAAATATATAAAAGGGGAATTAGAAAAATGACAAAACAAGAATTTATAGAGAAGTTAAAAAAAGAATTAAAAAACGAATCTTATGAAACTGTCTGTCAATCTATTACTTATTATGAAGAGATGATTGATGATTTAGTAGAAGATGGAATTGAAGAAAGTGAAGCTGTATCTAGATTAGGGAGTATGCAAGAAATACTTGCTAATATTAATGGACAAGAAGTTATTGAGATTAAAAAGATGAAGAAATCAACGTCAATATCTGTTTCTATTTTATTGATCTTAGGTTTTCCATTATGGGGATCTTTATTAGCAGCAGCAGCATGTTTAATATTATCATTTTACATTCTACTTTGGTGTGTGCCTATAGTAACAGTTGCATTTGGAATTAGTGGTTTTATAGCTTTTGTTATAGGAATCTTTGGTTCAATGATATTATTTACTGAATCAATTTCATTAGCTTTAACGCAGCTTGGTGTTAGTGCATTAATGGGTGCAATGTCAATTATTGGTATTTACCTTACTTATATTGTTTATGGACGTATTATGAAAATAACAAAGAATGTTAATGAAAATGTTAAACAATGGCTTATAGATGTGTTTAGAAAGGTGGGAGCAATATGTTAAAATCAAAGAGTGTTCATAAGTTAACTTTGTTCTTTGCAAGTCTTTTATTAGTTATAGGAATTTTATTATCAGGTATTGGGATGTTAATGAATGATAGTTCTGATTATATTAAAGAAGATGGAGAACATCGATGGTATCAGATTATTTATTTTGATAAAAATGATAATTTTCATGTTGGTGTTAATTTTAATAATGGTATACAAATTATAAGTTTATTTTAAAATAATATGCTATAATATCCTATATGAAGGGATGGGACAATATGCATATCGTAAAAATAGAAGAAACTTTTCAGAATTCTATAAATGAAGTATGGGATCTTATAACCAATTTAGATAATCAATTATGGAGAAGTGATATTGAAAGAATTGAAGTTGTTGATGATAATCACTTTATTGAATATGATAAATCTGGATATCGTACTGAATTCACAATTACTTGTAAAGTTATGAATGAAGTTTATGAGTTTGATATTAAGAATGACAATATTGAGGGGCATTGGATTGGAAAGTTTAAGGTTTTGGAGAATCAGTTGGTTCATATTGAATTGATTGAATCTATTGAAGTTAAGAAGATGGTTATGAATTTAATGGCTAAACCCTATATACGTAAACAACAAAAAAGTTATATTCAAGATTTAAAGAAAGCATTACAAAGATAGAAACCTTAGTGTTTCTTTTTTTGTTTTTATCATTTATAATATAACAAGGTGATTATATGCAAACAATACAAGCAAAAACAATTTTAACGAAAACGAAATATCCTGATGCATGGTTTGGCAATGAATATAATATGAATTTATATCGGGGATGTCATCATGGTTGTATTTATTGTGATAGTCGTAGTGATTGTTATCAAAACTATGATTTTGATACAGTAAAGTTAAAAGAGAATGCGATTGAAATATTAGCTCAACAATTAAGAAGTAAAAAATTTAAAGGTGTTGTTGGGATTGGAGCAATGAGTGATAGTTATAATCGTTTTGAAGAAATACAACAGGTAACTAGACAATCATTGATGTTGCTGAGAGATTATCATTTTGGGGTTTCTTTAGAGACAAAGAGTGATTTGGTTGTAAGAGATATTGATTTATTTTTAGATATAAAAAAATATAATGATGTCATAGTCAAGATGTCAATAACATGTGCTGATGATCATTTATCTTCAATTATAGAACCTCATGTATGTGTATCATCAAAGAGATTTGCTGCTATTAAAAAAATCAGTGATGCTGGTATTTTTACAGGAGTTCTGCTTCATCCTGTTCTTCCATTTATTACTGATAATGATGAGAATATAAAAGAAATTGTGAGATTATCATATGAAGCAGGTGCTAAGTTTGTAAACTGCTTCTTTGGAGTAAGTTTGCGAGATGGACAAAGAGAATATTTTTATGAACAATTAGATAAGTCATTTCCAGGATTAAAAGATAAATATAACAAACGTTATGGGCAAAAGTATTTATGTAAATCAAAAAATATAAGTCATATCAGATATATATTTGAAAAAGAGTGTAAGAAATATGGATTGTTATACAGAATGGAAGATATTATAAAAGCATATAAAACTGAAAAACCTAAAAATGAACAATTAAGTTTATTTTAACAAAGCTTATAACTCATATGTTATATGTTTTTTTATGTCTTGGTGTGACCATATTTATGACTTTTTTTTGATAGAATAATTAAAAAGGGGGATATTGTCGAAATGAGTTCAGTTTCTAGTAATGGTTTTTTAAAAAGGAATTTATTAGTTTATTTAGGAATTTTTGTAGGTGTTTATTATTTGTTTTTAAATATAGGCGTAAAAATATTTTTAGGAGTTCATCCTTTCTTTAATTTTGCTTTAATAGTTGGAGTATTTGTTAGTTTGTTACTAGCAATTTTTATATGTTTGGGATCTTTTTATTATTATTCTCACAAAGCTAAGGATTCAACAATTTTAGTTTTAGCTATTATTTCAATCGTAATGTCAATATTAGGATTGTTTGGAATACAGTTTATGCTTTCATTATTAAAGAATCTGAATTTTGGAAGTTCTTCTTCAAATGTTCAATATATTGGGCTAATAAGTTCTAGTATGAGGATATATAATTGGTCATTTTACTTTGCTTATTTAACAGGACTTTATTCATTGATTTTATGTTTAGATATGCATAAAATAATGATTGTCCCAAAGATACATAATTGTTATTTGAAAAGTCTTTCTGTTCAAGAAAATACTCTTCATCAAGTTATCAATAATGAGAATTCATTACAATTACCTCCTAGAAAAAGTAATAAGAATATCTTTATTGTTTTTGGAATTGTTATGTCATTGATTTTTGTTTGTGGTGGAGGTTATTATATTTATCGAACATTTTTCCAAATCACTAAAATTAATCTTGTTGAGAGTGTTGAATTATCATGCTTAGGTACCGATGGTAGTGGTAAAGCATTAATTACTGCACTCAGTGATTATCAAGGAAATAATCATAATATCAAGGATTTTTTAGAGAGTGTTGATTATCAAATGGTGGAAACTGATGAGGTTGAAAATGGGGAATTGTCTAATGGCCAGAAAGTAACTGTTATTGCTAAATATTCTCAAAGTGATGCTGATAGAAATAATATTAGAATAACAAATGATACAGTTGAGGTAGAAGTTTCTGGTTTGATAAAAGTATATACAGATAGCTCACAAATACCACAAGAACTACTTGAAAACATGAAAAGTGATGTTGATAAAAAAGCTCAGAATTATTCAACAACGAATAGTGCTATCAAAAGGACTGTTGAGTTTGATTCTATGTATTTTGCTACAAGTAAATTGAAAGCAACTCATGTTATTGCAGTATATAAACAAACAACTCAAAATTTTATAGATAAAAATAATCCTGATGATGTTAAATATATTGCTTATTATATTAAAAATCCGAAATCTACTTATAGTGAAGAAGAAACTTGGTCGATGAGATACTTATATAATCCTGGTTATAAAACAATAACTAAGAATGAAGAAATTAAACCAGCGATATTAGCTAACTTTAGTATTAACGAATCTTCTCTTCAAGAGTTAAAAGTTTCAACTGGTCAAACATCATCAAATGCTGATGAATATATATAGTTTTTCTCCTAAAGAAAAGAAGTGTAAAAAACTACACTTCTTTTTTAATCACTAACTGGACTAGAACGAGGATGTCTAGCATCGTTTTTCTTATCATAACTAATTTTATTTTGAATGTTTTCATCATAATCTTTTTGAAATATACAAGAGAATATAACATTCATCAAGTATTCCATTGATGTTTGAGAAGCAAATGGAGCAATCTTTGTAAAGACTTTTTCACGTGAACCAAAGTTGAGAATATAATCTGCATAATGAGATAAATGATTATCTCCAATTGAAGTTAAAACAATTAAAGGAGAATTCTTTTCTTTTACTGTTTGAGCAATTTGAATAAGATCATATGTTTCTCCTGAATAAGAAATAATAATCGATAATCGTTTAGGACTTGCATTATACGATTGAAAAACTTGTTCTCCGTGTAAAAACTTAATATTAATACTTCGTTGAATACGCATCATTTTATGTTGAAATGACATGGCAGCAAGTAATGAATTACCAGAACCATATATATCAATATCGTGATATTGATATATAAGATTCACTATTTTATCAAGTTGATCAAAATTAATAAGTTTAGTTGTTTCAGAGATAACTTCTTGTGATAAAGAAGCTATCTTACGACTAATCAATGTTTGTGAATCATCTTCAGTAAAAGGAAAATTAACATCAATCCGATCATTATGATGTAAATCATACTGAAGTTCTGCCGAATATTTAATTTTGAAATCATTATATCCCTCTAATCCGATTTTTTTACATAATCGAACAATTGTTGCTGGAGAAGTATATGTATGTTTAGCTAATTCTTTGACGGACATGCTTAAAACATTATCACCATGATTTAAGATATATTTAGCGATTTCTTTTTCTGATGATGAGAAATCTAATTCAAATTCTAATTGTGTCATTATACTCATTTTTATCACCTGGATTTATTATACCATGAAACTATTTTTCATAAAAGTAAGAAATTATGAAATGATAATGAAATTATTTTGAAACTATTCAATAGTTGTTTACCCATTGCTTTTTTTACCATATAATAGAGTTGTAAAATAAGGAGGAATAATAATGACAATAAAATTACCTAAAGATTTTTTCTTTGGTGCAGCTATGTCTGGACCACAAACTGAAGGAAGCTGGAATGTTGGTGGAAGACTTCGTTCATATTGGGATATGTATTCAGATATGGAAATTAGTGCTTTCCACAATAGAGTAGGATCATATGTTGGAAATGATATGTATCATAGATATGAAGAAGATATTAAGTTATTAAAGAGTATGAATTTCAAGTCTTTTAGAACATCAATGCAATGGACAAGATTATTAGATCAAGATGGAAACATTAATCCTGAAGGAGCTGCTTGGTATCATAAGTTAATTGATTGTGCTAATGAAAATGGTATTGATATTTATATGAATATGTATCATTTTGATATGCCAGAATATTTAATTAAACGTGGTGGTTGGCAAAATCGTGAAGTTGTTGATGCTTATGCAAACTTCGTAAGAAAAGCTATGGAAGAATTTGGTATGAAGGTAAAATATTGGTTTACTTTCAATGAACCAATTGTTGAACCTGAACAACAATATTTACATGGAGCTTGGTATCCATATTTACATGATTTTAAGCAATCTATTAATGTTCAATATCATATTACGATTGCTCACTGTTTAGCAGTTCATAATTTTAGAAAACTTCAAAAAGCAGGAAAGTTATGTGAAGGGGCTAAGATTGGTATGATTAACTGTTTTGCACCTCCATATACAAAAGAAAATCCAACACCTGAGGATTTAGAAGCAGTTCGTATGACTGATGGTTTACATAACAGATGGTGGTTAGATGTTGTAGCTCATGGACATTTACCACAAGATGTATTAGATACTGTTCAAAATGAATGGAAAGTAGAAATCATTCAACAACCAGGTGATGAAGCAATCTTGGCAGAAGGAAAAGTAGATTGGTTAGGATTTAACTATTATCAACCAACACGTGTACAAGCACCAGATCAACAATTTGATGAAAATGGTTTACCATGTATTGCAAAACCATATATCTGGCCAGAAAGAAAAATGAATGTTCATCGTGGTTGGGAAATTTATCCAAAGGGTATTTACGACTTTGGTATGAAAATCAAAAAAGAATGTCCTGATTTACCTTTCTTTATTTCAGAAAATGGAATGGGTGTAGAAGGAGAAGATAAATTCTATGAAGATGGAACTATTCAAGATGATTATCGTATTGAATTTGTAAGAGATCATTTAGAATGGATTGCTAAATCTATTGAAGATGGGGCAAATTGTCTTGGATATCATTATTGGGGAGCAATCGATAACTGGTCTTGGTGTAATGCATTTAAGAACCGTTATGGATTTGTAAGAGTATGTCTTGATGATGGATATAAACGTCAAGAAAAGAAATCAGCAGCTTGGATTAGAGAAGTTGCAAAAACAAACGAATTTGAATAATAGTTAAACAGTATGGTATGTAGCCATGCTGTTTTTTTATGCATAAGATGTTGACATCATTGCTATTCAGTGATACTATATAGCAGTAGTAAGTGATACAGAGTATTGTCGCTGCTAAGGAGAGGAAGATATGCTTGGATAATTTAACAGAGATGCTAAAAGGTGTTTTAGAAGGATGTGTTCTTGAGATTATTAGTCATGAAGAGACTTATGGTTATGAAATCACACGTAAACTCAATGCATTAGGATTTAATGATGTTGTTGATGGAACTGTGTATACTATTTTATTAAGATTAGAAAAAAATAAACTTGTCAATATTACAAAGAAACCATCAGTGATGGGACCACCAAGAAAGTTCTTTATACTTAATGAGGATGGAAAGAAAGAGTTATCTTTATTTTGGGAAAAATGGAATTTTGTTGAAGAAAAAATCAAACAATTAAAGGAGAGTCAATAAAATGAATGAATTTTTTGATAATTATTTAAATATAAAGAAGATGATTGAAAGCAAACGTGAATATAAAGAAGCAATGAAAAGAGTTGATAAGCTTCCTGAAGATTATCAATATGTATTTAAAAAGATTCAAGAGCATATGTGGATGTTTGCATCAGGTGCAGGATACGATATGATGGAAATTCATTATGGACTTATTGAATTATTTGAACAAAATGCTGCTGAAGGAAAAGATGTTTTAGAAGTTACTGGAGATGATGTCGCTGCTTTTTGTGAAGATCTATTACGAAGTGCCTCTACTTATACAGAAAATTGGCGTATAAAGCTTAATCAAGATATTCATAAAAAATTAAACAAATAAAAGAGTGTGATCTATATAGCTTATACTCATTTCATATAGCAAGTATTTAAAAACTGATAATTATAAGTCAATGAAAATTTATGATTTATCAGTTTTTTTATGTAAATAGGATAGAGATAAGACATTGTATTTATTAGGATTGTTTGTGAATGAAAAGACTGTTTTCATATATTTTATAAAAAAACAAAATTTGTTTGATACAAATTGCGACTATATATTTTAATTGTTATAATAAGTATATAAGGGGAGTGAACTATATGAAGAAAGTTTTAGTAATCATATTAAGTTTTATAATTATATTATCGACATTTTTGAATGTAAAAGGTTTGGAAGATAATAATCCTCCAACATTAACAGCGATTTCAATAAATAAAAAGACATTATCTGGAGGAGAGAATATTACTTTTAATGTTACTGGAGATGATGATTTAACAGGCTTGCAAAAAGTTATGATTGAGTATGAGTTAAGTACTAATCATTCAAAACTAATCTCTATTGAATTTGAAAATACGTCTTCTTCTAATAAATTCTCTAGCTCATATAAATTGCCAGAAAAAACTTTAGCTGGAGATTGGAAAGCTACAGCAATTCAAATTTGGGATAAATCAGGTAAAAGAAATATTTATTATTCTTCAGATACATCAGTGAATTTTTCAAATATCAATTTTACAGTTTTAGAAAACAAAAATTATGATACTGCGGCACCAATCTTCAAAGATGTTTCTGTATCAAAAAAATCAGTATCTGCCCCAGGTCAATTTTATGTAACAGTGAAAGCATCTGATAATATGACTTCAAAATTACATGTCCAAGTCTCTTATGATATAGCAGGTAATGAAATAAGTTTTACTGGTGAATATATTTCTTCTAATACATATAAGGCAATTATAGATGTGCCAGAAGGTGCAAAGTATAAACCAATAAAGTTGATTTATATAGTATTGACCGACGAAGCTAAGAACCAAACATGGGTTTCTTATAATCCAGAAAACATTACGCATGTTGATTCAAGTGTCCGCATTAATAAGAATATAGATGTAACAGTTACAAATGGAGTGAGTGATACAAAAGCACCTGTATTAAATGGGTATTCGTACAACCCAACTGATGTTTTAGCACCTGGTTCAATGAAATTTTTGTTTGATGTCAGTGATGATATTTCTGGTGTTTCTAAAGTACAAGCTTATTTTAAAGGATATGATAAAAATGATAAATTGATAACTGATGCAGGAGTTATAGCATATGCTCCAGCTATAAATGGAAAATTTGTAGCTGATTGTGTATTCAATCAATATTATCCTGAAGCTACGTTTTATATTGATTCCATAACTGTTTATGATGTGGCAGGAAATAAATCTAAATACTCAATATATGGTGTTGGTGGTGATATCAAAATTGAAAAGAAAGAATTTAAATTAAAAAAAGCAATTGTTAGTGATGTATCAACAGGGACTATGAAGGATGATTATCTTGATACAATAAGTTCTGCAAAAAATGATTCTGTTATAACTGTTGATTGTACAAAAAATCATATCATTGATGAAAAAGCTTTTTCAAACATCAAGGGAACAAATAAAACTCTTATTCTTGTTAATGATGGAATACAATGGATTTTTAAAGGTTCCGATATTAAAAATCCAATTAAGAAAATTAATACAAGTGTTAAGATATATGCATTTGATGAGTTTGATAATAGGACATTGATTGAATGCTTTACTGAAGGCTCTAAAGGAATGGTTATTGAATTTGCATCAAATGGCTTGTTGCCAGGAAAAACACAGATTAAGATAAAGGCTGATTATACTTTTAGAAATTATATTGGAGATAGCGATTTATATGTTTATCATTATAATGATGATGGGTTAGAAACAATTGCTGAAAAGATTGATATTACAAGTGATGGCTTTTATCAATTTTATATAACACACAATAGTAAATACATCATTTCTAAACAAAAGGCAAAAACCTCTTCAATTGTTAAAGACAGTACTTCAACACTAGGCAACCAAAGTGATCCAACAAAAAACATAGAAAATAATGAAGAACAAAATGAGCCAGAAGAGGAAAAGAATAAAGAAGAACTCTCAACAAATATTACAAGAAATAATAATATTTATTTATATATTGGAATTGGAATAGGAGTAGTTGTTATTGTATTAGGAATCGTTTTTAGAAAACGAATTATAGAAAAATTAAACAGCCTAAGAAAAAATGATAAAGATGTTGGTTAGTAATATAAACCCCAAAAGTTGTGTCTTTCAACGATAGGGGTTTTATTATGTTAAAAGTAGTAATAAAAAAGGTACAGGATATATCATTAATTTTAAATCTTGTGTTTTCTTTATCGTTTTTATTAAATATATAAGTTCTTTTTTATAAATATAGATATTGCAATAATAAAGATAATAACGACTAATCTGCATAAAATGCTCATCATGATATATGCATTTTGATTATTTGATAGGATACCATTAATATCAAACTTCAAATATTTATAGAATATAACCATTTTATAAATGTTTTATTGTTATAATAGATGAAGCAAGTATAATATAAATAAGTAGAATGACTACGTTGAAATAGAAAAGGGGAAATTCATATGACATTTGATAAGGAATATTATTCTATTGGAGAGGTTGCTAAGATATGTCATTTGAATGTTAGAACCTTACACTACTATGATGAAATTGGGTTGTTAACACCTGCATATATTGATAAAAACAGTAATTATCGATATTATACATTTCAACAAATCTTAGAAATCACGATTATTAAAGAATTTAAATTTATCGGATTTTCTTTAAAAGAAGTCAAATCATTATTAAAACGTGATGATCTTGTTCATAACAGAAAGATGCTAGAAGTCAAATGTCATGAAATTGATAATACAATAAAAGCACTCTCATTATTGAAATCTAGATTAGAAAAAAGAGTAGAGGCAATTGAACAGCATTTTGAGTTAGAGAGCACTGATAAAATAGTTATAAAAGATATTGATCAACAGTATATTGCCTATATTGATTTTGTAAGTGCATGTCACCCGAATCAATTTAATAGAAAATTTGTTGAACTAATGAATCAAATTGAACAAAGTGGTTTAGAAATAATAGGCGATCGTTATGCGATTTTTAATGAAGATATAACAACCATTAATTATGATCATGCACATATTAGATTATATATCCCTGTGAAAACAGATCAGGAAATAACCAATTTCGTTATGAAAATACCACAATATAAAGCAATTACTATGATGTATGATGGCACTTATGGATATTTAGGAGAAGCACATGAGGAATTATATCGATATACACAAGATCATCAGATAAATATTGATAAGAAAAAGATTATAAATCGTTTTATTATCGATATAGCTACCTCTAAAGATAAAGATCAATATATGACAGAGATTATGTTGGTGATAGAAAATGAAAGCGAAAAGTAAAATATAGTTTGACTCTACAGTACCTGTAGGCTTGATAATAGAATTATCAAAGAAATCTATAGGTCACTGGAGGTACAAAAGTGAAAAAGTATTTTATTAAAAATAAAGGTTTATTTATTTTAACTACTTTATTTAGTTTGATGTCGAGCACTGCTTTGGTTTTAGTCACAAAGCAATATGAGTTAGTTTTTGATATAGCAGCATCAGGAGAAGGTTCAAAGTTTGCTCAACTTATTATGTCATCAGCCTTGTTTATTATTTTGATCTTTATATTATTTTATATATATTTAATATGTAGTAAAAAGCTAATCAAAAATATTTTAATACAAATGAGAAACGATGTTTTTCAAGGAATATTAAATAAGGATATGACTTCTTTTTATAAAGCCAAAACATCAGATTATATTTCTGTTTTAACAAATGATATGAATTTAATTGAAGAGAATTTAATTAAACCTGTATTAGTGATATGTGAAAGCGTGGGTATGTTTGTTGCAACAGTCGTGATGTTGTTTTATTATAGTCCATTAATTACATTTGTTATATTTTTATCATCAGCAATCGCATTTCTTATTCCAACATTACTTGGAAAATATTTATCAAGAAGACAAAAAGCATTATCAAAAGAATTGTCCTTGTTTACAAATAAAATTAAAGATATTTTTTCTGGTTTTGATGTCATTTACTCCTTTAATATGTTTTCTTATATGACAAAAAATTTTCAGAAATATAATCAGCAGTTAGCAAATAAAAAGTATCATGCTGATCGATTTAAAGTTATCAATGATACAACTGCGCAATTATTAGGAATTACGATCCAGGTTGGAACAACAGGACTATGTGCCTATCTTGTGATTACTGGAGATATGTCAGTTGGTATTTTAGCAGCAGTTGTCCAGTTATGTAGTCGCTTTGTAAGTCCACTTATGCAAATCATGAATAACCTTGCTTTAGTGAAAAGTATGAAACCAATCATAGAAAAGGTGAATGAGTTATCGGCTATAAATCCAACTTATGATGGTGCAACACCACATTTTTTAGAAAGTATAAATATATCAAACTTAGACTTTTCATATGAAAAGAATCAACCTGTTTTAAAAAATATTCATCTTAATATTATTCCATATAAAAAGTATGCTATTATGGGAACAAGTGGCTGCGGAAAGTCAACCCTAGTGAAATTACTTTTGGGATATTATGATAACTTCTCAGGAGATATCAATTATGACGGAAAAGATATTCGTTATCTTAATCAACATCAACTTCATGATATGGCATCAATCATTCATCAAAATGTTTATATGTTTGATGAATCTATGAAAGATAATATTTGTTTGCATAATGATTATCCAGATCAAATTTATCAAACTGCATTACAAATGAGTGGTTGTCAAAATATTATAACAAAAGATTTCAGTGAAGAGAGTTTAGTAGGTGAAAATGGATCTAATCTATCTGGTGGGCAAAGACAAAGAATTGCCCTTGCAAGAGCTTTAATTAGAAAGAAACAGTTATTGATTCTTGATGAAGGAACTTCAGCAGTAGATATGCAAAATGCATATGATATCGAAAATAGATTATTGCAGAATGATTCATTAACGTTGTTGTCTATTATGCATAAGACGAGTGAAGATTTATTAGAAAAGTATGATGAAGTTATTTATATGGATAAAGGTCAAATTATAGAAAAAGGCACTTTTCATACACTTATGAAAAATAAAGGAGCTTTTTATAATTTTTATACCATTCGCAAATCATAACTATAAAAATGTTTTATCGTGAATAAGATTGTGTGTAATTTATATGTGGCAAATATTTAAGGAGATGATTTTGTCCGACGCATTTGATATTGCATAATCGGTAATATAAATGAAACGTGGAAATAAAGAATAATCAAAACAAAATAATGAAATAGACCTAGAGAATAGGTTTTATTGTTATGAGGTTATGATTATATATTCCACAATTCAAATGTTTTAAACTTGAACTGTGGGACAACCATAGTTTTTTAATTACTATAAACACAGAAAGGACAAGATCTATGAAAGAAAGATTAGATAAAAAACCAAGACTTTATGAAGAGGGAACATGCAGTTTATGGAATGATCCATATATTTCTAAACAAATGTTAAAAGCTCATTTGGATCCAGAGGTTGAGTCTGCAACTCGTAAGTATGAATCTGTTTTAAGATCAGTAGAATGGATAAATGGCCAGTTTCCAAGTCATCAATATAAAAAGTTACTTGACTTAGGGTGTGGACCAGGAATATATACTGAGTTATTCTATCATTGTGGTTATCAAGTCACGGGAATGGATATTTCCTATAATTCTATTGAATATGCTATTTCTTCAGCACAAGAAAAGAATATTGATATTCAATACAATGTTGGTGATTATGTAGTGAATGAATTTCCATCTCTATGTCATTTGATAACTCTTATTTATTGTGATTTTGGTGTATTGTCAGATGAAAATAGAGAAATTCTTTTAAAAAAGGTATATGATACTTTAGTGGTAGGGGGTTGTTTTGTATTTGATGTTTTTACTAAACAAAAGTATATTGGTAAAAAGGAGCGTAATGAATGGTCTGTTGAAAGTAAAGGATTCTTTAGTGATAAAGAACATTTGCTTTTAAAATCATTTTATCGTTATGATCAAAACAATACATTTTTAGATAAATATATTGTTATCGAGAAAGAAAAGATAGCTTATTATCATGTTTGGGAACATACTTTTACTTTTGAAGAACTTGAACGAAGTTTAAGAGGTACTGGTTTTAAAGATATTTCATTTTATGGAGATATGACAGGTAAAGAGTGTACTATAGATGACGAGACGATTTGTATAGTCGCTAGAAAATAAAAGAAGAGAAACTCGCTGAGTTTCTCTTCTAAATAGATAAATCTTTTTTTGTGAATATAGATATTGCTATAATAAAGACAATAACTGCTAGTGCATATAAAACACCAATCATAAGATATGCATTTTGACTACTTGCTAAAAGACCATTAACATCAAATAAAGTAAGTGGTGTAGCATATTTTAAGAATTCGAATTTCTCACCAACTTGACTAATCATTTGTAGTAATATAGAACCAATAATGATTCCACCACCAATACCATTTGTTTTTCTTGTATCATTGAATAGACATGATGATAAGAAGCAAAGACTTCCCATAAACAATAATAAACCAAACAAACCAATATTAACAACAATAAATTTTTGAATATCAAGTTCACCTGGGAAGCAAAGTCCACTAACAAGAATAATTAATCCAGTCGCAAATAAGACCATGATAAAGATTGTTATAATTAAAGTGATAGCTTGACTTGTGATAATCTCTCTTCTTGAATGAGGAGAAGCAAGTAAATAACTCATTGATCCATTATCAACATAACGAGCAACCAAGCGATTTGCAATCACTATCACACAAACCAAAGGAACTGCTGTTAATATAAAACCATATAAATAATTGGATACAAATTCTATTAATGTTGAACCTACATTTAACATTCCAAATGCTGCAAAAACCTCAGGTATACTTTTTGCCATGACATCTAAGCTCTTACCAAGCTCAGGATCAAACATAATCACAATAACGCTACTATACATAGCAATTAATGCTAAGAAAATACATAGAACTTTATAGTTTGTTTTGACTTCTTTTTTAAATAAAGTGAAATTAAGCATTTTTGTCACCTCCATAGAAATGTAAGAATAGTTCTTCTAATGTTTGTGTTTTTAT
Organism: Coprobacillus sp.; assembly: GCA_036639875.1. GTDB lineage: Bacteria > Bacillota_I > Bacilli_A > Erysipelotrichales > Coprobacillaceae > JAVWHX01. The sequence goes on along the minus strand of JAVWHX010000001.1, from coordinate 110,782 downwards.
ATCTAAATCTTTAATTTGATAATTTTGTAAAGATTGAATAAATGTTGTTATATCTTTAACTTTGAGTTGAATACAATTTTTATCAATAATAGCGTCAGGATATTTCTTTTGAAATTCTAAAGCATCCTTTTCAACTTTAAAAGTGATTGAAAAGTGTTTAACTTTATTTTGCTTAAGATTATCTATTTTATCAATCGCAACAATATGTCCATCTTTAATAATTGCAACACGATCACAAGTCTTTTCAACTTCTTCGAAGATATGTGAAGACATTAAGATTGTTTTGCCTTTTTCTTTTTCTTTGATAACTAAGTCAACAAACTTATTTTGCATTAAAGGATCTAATCCACTCGTAGGTTCATCAAAAATATAGATATCTGGATCTTGCATAAAAGCACAAACAAGACCTATCTTTTGTTTCATACCTTTAGACATTTTTTTAATCTTACCAGTTGGATTTAATTCAAAGTATTCAATCAGCTCATAAGCCTTACTCATGTCCTTAATACCTTTTAAATCAGCAATAAATTGAATAAATTCTTTACCAGTAATATCATCCATAAAAGTAATCTCACCAGGTAAATAACCAATATTCTCTTGAATTGTTTTAGCATCTTTAAAACAATCTTTACCTAAAATACTTACAGTTCCTTTATCTGGTTTCATAAATCCCATTAATTGTCTGATTGTAGTGGTTTTTCCTGCTCCGTTTGGACCAAGAAAACCAAGGACTTCTCCATCGTTTACAGTAAAACTCACATCAAATACGCCTTTACCTTGACCATAATCTTTTGTAATATGGTTCACTTCAATACTATTCATCTAAGAACTCCTCCTTATATGCCATCTTTTTAAATAAAACGCTCCAACGATAAAACTCTTTCATCATACTATCAATGTTAATGCTTTGATGATTACTACGTAATGCTTGAACATAACCTTCAGTAGCATATGCTAAAATATCATAAACATCTTTAAAGTTGATACCATCTTTAAATTTAGATGTATCAATATGGCTAAAGTAGGTACCATACGTACTTTTCATAAGATTACTGATTGTTTCACGTAATTGTTGTGATACTGGTCCATCTTCTTGAAGAAAACATTTCATTGTAAATTCAAATATATATGGATTTTTCTCTATCATCACAATTTTTCTTTTAGCACCATAATCCATTAATTCAAAAAAATCAGTTATTTCTAAATAATCATTTATTTTAACATATTCAGAAACAAGATTCACAACATAATCAAACAAATACATAAATAAGCCTTCTTTATTCTTGAAATAATAAAATAAAGAACCTTTTGATATTCCTGCAATTGCTGCAATATCATCAGTATTTGCTTTTTTATAGTCATGTTTAGAAAACACTTCCAAAGCAGCGTTGATAATTCGTTCTTGTTTTTCAACTGGTAAGGTTAAAAATGCTTCATTCATAATATCCCTCATTTCTTATTGACTCATCTAGTCAATTACATTTTAAAGAATTGACTCAAATTTGCAACCCCCCTAGATATAAATATTGAAAATATATAAAGATAAGTTAAAATGAGGAGAGGGGTGTTTTTATGAAGATAGAAAGATTGATTGGTATTATTATGGTTTTACTACAAAACAAGAAAGTTACAGCTACTTATTTGGCAGATAAGTTTGAAGTATCAAAGCGTACTATTTATAGAGATATTATAGATATTTGTTTAGCTGGTATTCCAGTTCTCACAATTCCAGGAAGTCAAGGGGGATTAATGATAGATGAGGATTATAAAATAGATAAACGATTATTTAATGAACAAGAGTTAAATTCTATTATTGCAGGACTGTCTAGTCTCGATAGTATTTCTAGTGATCAAAAGTATCAAAGGATTATGAATAAGCTATTTATAAGTGAAAATAACCTTTATACAACTTCACATATGATGATGGATTTATCTTCACATTATAAAGATTCATTAGCACCAAAGATAGAATTATTACAACAAGCTATTGAAAATACATATAAAGTTACATTTCATTACTATAATAAAAAAGGCCAAAGAGATGTTACTGTAAATCCTTATTTCATTGTTTTTAAATGGTCTCATTGGTATATATTGGGGTTTGATAATGAAAAAAATGAAATGAGATTATTTAAATTAAATAGACTTTGGGATTTAAACATAACAGATAAGTTATTTGAAATGGAAGATATTCCTGATGATCATTATGATTTTAATCAGTTTTTTACTGATGATATAAAGGTCACTATATTATTTGATAAGAGTGTTGAATATCAATTGATTGAAGAATATGGAAGAGATTGTTATAAAGAATTAGATAATGGACGATTACTTTTTGAATTTGGTTTTACAAATAAAGATTATTTATTAAGTTGGGTTTTAAGTTTTGGAAACAAAGCTGAACTTATTGAACCAAAAGAATATCGACAAGATTTAAAAGAACAAGCAAAATTATTATTTGAGAAATATTAAGAATGCTGACAGACAGTTGTCAACTTCCTTATGTTATGATTTATCCATCAAGAGATGGATGAGAAGGTATGATAGAGTCAAGATGTGGTTTAAAATGTAATGAATGTCAATATCGTGTACAAATAAATTGTCAAGGATGTATTAATATTGAGAAGCCTTTTTGGGGAGATATGTGTCCTCTTCAAACATGTTGTCAAGAAAAGAAACATGATCATTGTGGTTTGTGTCATCAATTTCCTTGTGATTTATTAAAGCAATTTGCTTATGATGAAAAACAAGGTGATGAAGGAAAAAGGATTGAACAATGCAAAAAATGGTGTATGAAAGAGTAAGGAGAACTTTATGGCGAGTGATAAAGAATATATAGAATATGTATGTGATCAAATAAAAGGTATAGGAATTTTAAGATATAAGAAGATGTTTGGTGAATATATGATTTATGTGAATGATAAGCCTATTATATTGGTATGCGATAATACTGTCTATGTGAAAATGCTTGATTGTATAGAAGCATTAATGAGAAATGCTGATAGAGGATGTCCTTATAAAGGGGCGAAAGAGCACTTTGTTTTGGATATTGATGATCGTGCTTTGTGTTATGAAGTTTTGACACGTTTAGAAGAAGTAACGCCTTTACCAATTCCTAAAAAGAAGAAAGTGAAGGTGGAATAATGAAAAAAATTGTTGATGGATTTTGTACAAGTGGGGGTAAGCATTGTATAACAACTGCATTAAAGCAAGTATTTGATTATCATGGTTGTACAATGAGTGAAGAAATGATCTTTGGACTTGGAGCTGGTTCATCATTTTGTTATATTAATCTACATACATCACCAATGGTTTCTGGAAGAACAAAGCCTTTTGTTTTTGAGGATACTCTAGCAAAAAGATTAAATATTCAAATCAAGTGTAAGAAAAGTAAAGAATACAACGTTGCGTTTCAAAAATCAATCCAACTTTTAAATGAAAACAAACCTGTGTTAATATATGTTGATATGCCATATCTTGGTTATTTGAATTTAAATAAGAATAGTCATTTTGGTGGTCATGCAGTTGTATTGATTGGGTATGATGATGAGAATGAAAAATTTTATATAAGTGATAGAGATAATTCTGATTATCCAATAAGAACACCTAAAGGAAATATATCAAAGGATTATCACTGTATTGATTATAGTGAATTAGAACAAGCACGTAGTAGTTCTTATAGACCATTTCCTGCTCAAAATAAATACCTTGATATCAAGATAGAACAACCTGTTTTGATTACAGAGACGATGATTTTTTCAGCAGTTCAAGAAGCATGTCAAGGGATGTTAAATGCTCCTGCTCAATTATTAGGGTTAAATGGTATCAGGAAGTTTTCTAAAGAAGTTATAAAATGGAATGTGTTTGATGATAGCCGATTGAAAACTGCAGCAATTACGAATTATTTTCAGATAAGTGCAGATGGTGGAACTGGTGGCGGTATCTTTAGAAAGATGTATGGTGATTTTTTAATTGAAGCAAGTCTTATAACGAACATCCAAGATTTGAAAGATATCGGAATTCAATATCATGATGTGTCTTTAAAATGGGATGGTATTGCAAGTATGTTTTGGGAATTATCCGAAACATTAAATAGAGAATTGTTAAAAGATATATCTAGTATTATTAATGATATATATAATGAAGAGAAAAGTTTGTTGTTAAGATTAAATGATGTTGTTCAATAAAGATATCATAATGATGGCTTTTTTGTGAAAATAAGTTTCATAAAATATTGATAATAATTATAAATTATGAAACGTATTTATAAAGTGTATTGTATGTCTTTACTCTTGTAGCTATTTTCAATACAATGGGTACAGGTATATAAGGAGGACGTTTATACATGGAAAGAAAAATGCCAGAGAATTTTTATTGGGGTGGATCTGTTTCATCATTTCAAACTGAAGGAGCGAGAGATGAAGGCGGAAAGGGATTATGTATTTATGATGTAAGACCAATGAAACCTGAGTTTGGTGATTGGAATGTTGCGATTGATGCTTATCATCGTTATGATGAAGATATTGCGTTAATGAAAGAAATGGGATTTAATTTTTATCGTTTTTCAATTTGTTGGTCAAGAATTATTCCTAATGGAACTTTAGATGAAGAAGTGAATGAAGAAGGGGTTAAATTCTATAATGATTTAATTGATAAATTATTAGCTGCTGGAATTGAACCAATGATTACTTTAGTTCATTTTGATATGCCATACCATTTGGTTAAAGAATACAATGGTTTTGCATCAAGATATGTTGTTGATTGTTTTGAAAGATATGCTGAAGTATGTATTGAAAGATTTGGAGATAGAGTTAAACATTGGATGAGTTTTAATGAACAAAACTTACATGGTATGATGTTAAGAGTATCAAATGCTGAAGAAGTACCTGAAGGTGTAGATCCAGCTAAACATTTATATCAAGTGAATCATAATGTGTTTATTGCTCATTGTAAGGCTGTTAGAGCACTAAGAAAAATGCAACCAGATGCTTATTTCTGTGGTATGAATGCTGTTACAAATATTTATCCATATTCTAACACACCAAAGAATAACATGTTTGCTTGGCAAGCTTACCAATATATGAATGGATTCCATTGTGATGTTTTTGCAAAAGGAAGATATCCTGATTATATGATTGCTTATTTGGAAAATAGAGGATGGATGCCTACTTTTGAAAAAGAAGATGATGATTTATTAAATTATACAGTTGACTATATTGCATTTAGTTATTATCGTTCTAATACTTTAAAAGAAGGGGAGTTTGATATGACTCGTCCTTATCATGAAGTTGTTTCTGAATATACAATTCAAAATCCTAACTTAGAAGCAAATGAATGGAACTGGGAAATTGATCCAGTTGGATTAAGATGGACAATGAATGATTTATATAACAGAAGTGATTTACCAGTATTTATCTTAGAAAATGGTATTGGTTGGCGTGAAGAATTAGACGCTAATGGAACTATTGAAGATGATTACCGTATTTCATATCATAGAGAACATATCAAAGAAATGGAAAATGCAATGTTTGAAGATGGTGTAGACTGTTTAGGTTATGTGACTTGGGGACCAATTGATATCCCTGCAAGTATGTGTGATATGTCTAAACGTTATGGTTTTGTTTATGTCAATCGTGAAAACAAAGATTTAAAAGATTTAAGACGTGTACCTAAGAAATCTTTCTACTGGGTTAAAAAAGCGTTTGAATCTAATGGAGAAAACTTAGATTAATAAAGTGAACCGTTTGATCTTAAACGGTTCTTTTGTTATTTAGTGAAAATAAGTTTAGACTTAAACAGTATAATTTGATATTATTAAATTTATGAAAGTAGGGGAGAAAATGAATGAAGAAAAGACTTTGATTGTTGATGTTAATGAAAAGCCAGCTGGGTGGCAATGGTTATTCTTAAGTTTTCAACATGTTTTTGCAATGTTTGGAGCAACTATTCTTGTTCCTACATTGACTGGTTTTCCAGTTTCAGTAGCGTTATTTGCTTCAGGGATTGGAACACTAATATATACTTTTTTTACAAAAGGAAAAGTACCTGTATATCTAGGATCATCTTTTGCATATATTACTGCTGTTGTATTGGCTGTGAAGGCAATGGGTGGAGATATATCAGCTGCTCAAACGGGTTTGATGATGGTAGGGATGATATATGTTATTGTGGCTATTATTATTAAGTTTACGGGAAAAGGATGGATTGATAAGCTATTACCTCCAATTGTTATTGGACCAATGATTGCTGTTATTGGATTGGGATTAGCTTCTAATGCTGTAACAAATGCTGGATTTGTCAAAGATGGACAAATGACTTCTATGGTTGTTGCAATTATAACTTTTTTAGTTGCTGCACTTATTTCAAGTAAAGCAAAAGGTTTCTTAAAGATAGTTCCATTTTTAGTCGCTATTATTGTTGGGTATATAGTATCTATTTGTTTTGGATTGGTTGATTTTACAAGTGTTGCTAAGGCAGCCTGGTTGTCAGTTCCAGAGTTTTCATTTCCGTTTTCGGTTCCAGGATTTAGAGAATACTCTTTACATTTTGGGCCAGAGACATGGGCAATTTTACCTGTAGCGATTGTAACTATTTCTGAACATATTGGTGATCATACTGTGTTAGGGAAGATTTGTGGGAAGAATTTCTTGAAAAACCCTGGATTGGAAAAGACATTAATAGGTGATGGAGTTGCTACTGCTGTATCAGCATTTTTAGGTGGACCTGCCAATACGACGTATGGTGAGAATACAGGGGTGATTGGTCTAACAAAAATTGGATCAGTTTATGTGACGTGTGGTGCTGCAGTGATTGCAATTATCTTATCATTTTGTGGAAAAATATCAGCATTTATTGGTTCTATACCAGTTTGTGTATTAGGTGGTATGAGTATCTTATTATATGGTGTTATAGCAAGTAATGGATTAAGAATTTTAATTGATGCTCAAGTTGATTTTTCTAAACAAAGAAACTTGATTATTGCTTCTGCAATGCTTGTTATTGGTTTGGGTGGAGCGATGTTCCCACTTGGTGGTAGTGCGACTTTATCTGGTACTGCTCTAGCTGCTATTGTAGGAGTGTTACTTAATTTATTATTACCAAAAGATTAGAATGAGAATGTTCTCATTCTTTTTCTTATGTTATAATCAATGTGAGGTGGGAATATGAAATATATACCAATACAATGTAAAAGTGTTATAAGAAGTGTAAAACACAAACAAACACCATATGATTATGATGCAAATATTTATCGCGGATGTGAACATGGTTGTATTTATTGTTATGCAATATATTCTCATAGCTATTTAGATGATAAAGAGTTCTTTAATCATGTTTATTATAAAGAAAATTTTTGTGAGATATTAGAAAAAGAGCTTTCTTCACCTAAATGGAAAAAAGCTATGATAAACTTTGGTAGTGTAAGCGATAGCTATCAACCTGCTGAAAAAGAATTAGGTATAATGAGAGATGTTTTGAAACTTATGATTAAATATAAAAATCCAATCAATATCTCTACAAAATCAAAATTAATTTTAAGGGATATAGATTTAATAGAAGAACTTTCTCAAGTTACTGAAGTTCAAATAGAATGTAGTATTACTTGTGCTGATGAAAAAGTAAGAAAAGTTTTAGAACCTTATTCTTCAACAAGTTTTGATAGAATGAAAACTCTACAAATACTCAACCAAAAAACACATGCTCACATTTCAGTATTAATGATGCCAATTGTTCCTTATATGAATGATTCTTATGAGAATATAAAAGCTATCTATGAAATTGCATCTCAAATAGGTGTTGAAGCAATTGTCCCAGGAACTATGTATTTAAGAGGAAAAACACGCCCATATTTTTTAAATCATATTAAAGAATATAATCAAGATTTATATCAAAAACTTTCTTATCTTTATTCAAACAAAGAATCAAAAAGTGCTTATAAAAAAGAACTTTATCAAAAGATTAATAAAGTAAGAAAAGAATATCATTTATAAAGTAGGATGAATGAGGTATGCAGACAAGCTTAATACAGATATTAAGGAGTTGTTGAAGAGAAACAATATCTTGATTTATTAGGAGGGTATATGATAGACATAGAATCAATTTTTAGACATAAAAAACCTAATCAGGAAAAATTAGTTAACAATGGTTTTGAGTTATCAGAACATTGTTATAGAAAAAGTTTTGATATTATGCAAAATCAATTTAATATTATTGTTACTATAGCAAATACTGGAACTGTATCTTACAAAGTTTATGAAACAGATACAAACGAAGAGTATGCGCTTGTACATGTACAAAATGCACATGGTGATTTTGTAGGTACAATTCGTGATGCTTGTGAGAAAGTTTTGATTGATATTTCTGATAAGTGTTTTAATGTTGAAGTTTATAAAGCCAAACAAAGCAGAAGAGTACTTCATTATATAAAAGATACTTATGATATTGAGGCAGAATTCTTATGGGAGAAGTCTTCTGATTCAGCTGCTTTTCGTAGAAAAGATAATCATAAGTGGTTTGCTATTATGATGATAATTGATAAGAGTAAATTGGGTTGTTCTGATCATGGAAACATTGAAATCATTGATTTAAAGGATAGTCCTGAAAATGTTGAAAATTATTTAGATAAAGATAATTACTTGAAGGCATATCATATGAATAAAAAACATTGGTATACAATTTGTTTAGATGAAAGTATTAAAGATGAAGAATTGTTTAGTTTAATTGATAAAAGTTATCAATGTATAAAATAGAAATTTGGAAAATATTTAAACGCGAGTATGATTAGTTTTTTCTAAATTTAGCACTTTGGTATTGACTGTGCTAAAACATTGGTGTAAGATATTGTTAGCACATAAGTTAGTAGAGTGCTAACGATAAAAGGAGACGATGTTATGGCAAAAAAACAATTTAAAGCTGAATCACAAAGATTATTAGATTTGATGATTAATTCTATCTATACCCACAAGGAAATTTTCTTGAGAGAATTGATATCTAATGCAAGTGATGCTTCTGATAAATTATATTATAAAGCATTAACTGAAAAGATAAGTGGAATAGCAAGAGAAGATTTATCTATTCAAATTATTATTGATAATGATCATAGAATGTTATCAATTATTGATCAAGGTATTGGGATGGATGGAAAAGAATTAGAAGAACATTTGGGTACAATCGCAAACTCTGGTTCTTTTGAATTTAAAAATGAATTAGATAAAGAACAAGATGATGTTGATATTATAGGTCAATTTGGTGTTGGATTTTATTCAGCATTTATGGTTGCACATAAAGTAGAAGTTCTTTCTAAGAAATATGGTGATGATAAAGGTTATATTTGGGAGTCTGATACGACTGATGGATATACTATTAAAGAATGTGATTTCGATCATCATGGGTCACGTATTAATCTTTATTTGAAAGATAATACTGAAGATGATAACTATGATCAATATTTAGATCAACATGAAATTCAAAGATTGATTAAGAAATATTCTGATTATGTTCATTATCCAATTATGATGAATGTATCTACTTCTAAGAAAAAAGAAGACAGTGATGAATATGAAGAAGTTATTGAAAATAAAACATTAAATTCTATGGTTCCATTATGGAAAAGACCTAAGAAGGATATCACTGAAGAAGATTATAATGATTTCTATCAAGACAAATTCAATGATTTTTCTAATCCTTTAAAGGTTATGCATAATAGTGTAGAAGGAACAATCTCATATGATTCATTATTATTTATTCCTTCAAAAACACCTATGAACTTTTATTCTCAAGATTATGAAAAGGGATTACAATTATATTCTCGTGGTGTCTTTATTATGGATAAAGCAGCTGAACTTGTTCCAGAACATTTTAGATTTATTAAAGGTTTAGTTGACTCACAAGATTTATCATTAAATATTTCTAGAGAGATGTTACAACATGATAAACAATTAAAAGTTATTGCTGATAAAATCGAAAAACGTATTCAAACTGAATTAGAAAAGATGTTAAAGAATGAAAGAGAATCATATGAAGAATTCTTTAAAAACTTTGGATTACAATTAAAGTTTGGTATTTATAACAGTTATGGTATGTTAAAAGACAAACTTCAAGATTTATTATTATTCTATAGTGGAACAGAACAAAAGTTAATCACTTTAAATGAATATATTGAAAAAATGAAAGATGATCAAAAAGAAATCTATTTTGTAAGTGGTGAAAAAAATGATAAGATTGATCATTTACCTACTGTAGAAGCATTAAAAGATAAAGGTTTTGATATTTTATATCTAACTGATAATGTTGATGAATTCTGTTTACAAATGTTAAGAGATTATAAAGAAAAAGCATTTAAGAATATTAATCAAGGTGATTTAGATATTCTTCGTGATGATGAAAAGAAAGAATTAGATAAGTTAAATGAAGATAACAAAGATCTATTAGAAACATTAAAAGAAGCTCTAAAAGATCAAGTTCAAGATGTAAAGGTATCTTCAAGATTAAAAACTCATCCAGTTTGTTTAGTAAGTGGAGATGGTGTTTCTTTCGAAATGGAAAAAGTTTTAAGTCAAATGCCAGATGGACAAAACGTAAAAGCTGGAAGAATATTAGAAATCAATCCAGATCATCAAATCTTTATTGCATTAAAGAATGTTTTTGATAAAGATAAAGCAAAGATTAATGATTATGCATCATTGTTATATGATCAAGCATTGTTAATTGAAGGATTTAATATTGAAAATCCAGTTGAGTTTTCAAATAAAATCTGTGATTTAATGGTAGCAGCAAACAAATAGTGTACATTATGTACACTTTTTTGGTATCATAGATATGAAAGAAGGGAAAATTATGGAATTACAAGAAGTATTGAAGAAAAGAAGAAGTATTAGAAAATATAAAGATACAATGGTTTCTGATGAAGATATTCATTCTATAATTGAAGCAGCAATATTAGCTCCATCATGGAAGAATTCGCAAGTAACAAGATATTATGTTGTTAAGGAAAAAGAAATGTTAGAGAAAGTTAAACAAGCACTTCCTAACTTTAATGCTGAAAATGTGAAAGATGCTCCTGTTATTATTGTCTCAACAATTGTTCTTAATCGATCAGGGTTTGAAAGAGATGGGACACCATCTAATGAATTAGCCAATGGTTGGGGTTATTATGATTGTGGATTACATAATATGAATTTACTTTTAAAAGCTCAAGATTTAGGTCTTGCTACACTTGTTATGGGGTTACGTGATGCGACAATGATTAAGAGTTTACTTCAAATTGAAGACAACGAATCAGTTGTAAGTGTTATTGGTTTAGGGTATGGGAATATAAATCCTGATATGCCAAAACGTAAATCAGTTGAAGATATAACAAAATTTTATTAAAGAAAGGTTATCAATCTGAATTGATAACCTTTTACTTATAGAAATTAATGATTGTATTGATTTGTTCCTGTGTGATATCCATTTCAAATGATATTAATGCAACAACATTATCTTTTTGAATAATTAAGGTTGTCAGAGTATCATCGTAATATCCATAAATGATATTTTCTTTTAATTTTATACTTTTACATAAATATTGTTTTGGATTATTTTGGAAATCTTTCATTAATTGAGTTGCTTTTTCACTTGAAGAAAGATGATATTCTTTTGTATAAATGATTGTTTCTCCAGCAACTTCTAAATATTGATAAGATGTTGGGACAGTAAAACTATGGTGTTTTTGAGTACTGCTCTTATAATCTAAAGTCATATTTAAATCTTTTAAAGTTAACATTTGATGTTCTTGAAGAGTGAATGTTTTGGCGTTCATACTATCTTCAACTAAACCACCAGCAATGAGCAAACAAGATATTATCGATAATACTAAATAGATTAATCTTGTTTTCTTTATCATTGATAAAGAAAATGCTTTCTGTTGTTTTTGAATTTGGTTTTTAAATTTTGATATACCAATAGTATTGATTATATTTCTATACACACAAGTTGCTAATAAGAGTAATATACCAACATAAACAACAGTAATGCCATAACTTAAGAATGTATCAATTGTCGCATATTGAAGTGATATAAAAGCAAATCCAAGGCATAGAATGAGTGCTCCTATAGTATTCCAAAGATATTGAAAAAATGTTTGAAAATCTATGTAATCTTTTTTGTCTTTATAATCAATAGATTTCTTAAATTTTTCTTTTCCTACAAAGACATACATACCTCTTTTGTTATAAATAGGTTGATAATCTTTATCTAAATATGGATCATAGAATATTTCTTTTTGTTTTCTTTTTTCAGTTTTCTTTAAACCTTTGGTATTTAGAAAATCAATTTTGTAGTAAACAGGATGATCCTTTTTCTTAAAGATAGAAACAAGTGATAAATCATCAGTATAATAACCATCTTTTCCTAATTGTTCTAATTGTTTATATAATACCTCATGTTCATAAGGTCTGAAATTCATTATTCTTATTTTATACATAGTCTTATTCCTTTCTTTGACATTATAACAAATAACATAGGTAATGTCTAATATGATAAATGTTAAGAAAATGTTAAGAACAAGTTAAGAAAATGTAAATTGTTTGTTTTCATTTGTTTTAATCTATTGTATAATAGCATTGTTATTTGTTGAAAATTGTATGAATATAAGGAGGTCATTTATGGATATGGTATCGATTTTTTCATTAATAGGAGGGTTAGGTCTTTTCCTTTATGGAATGAAAATGATGAGTGATTCGCTTGCTAATGTAGCTGGAGCGAAATTACGTAATATACTAGAAAAAATGACTAAGAATACATTTGTTGGGACTTTGGTTGGAATGGGGTTTACTGCTATTATCCAATCTTCTTCAGCAACAACTGTTTTGGTAGTTAGTTTTGTAAATGCTGGATTAATGAATTTATATCAGGCTACTGGTATTATAATGGGTGCGAATATTGGGACAACAATTACGGGTCAATTAATTGCTTTTAATTTATCTGAAGTTGCACCATTGTTTGTTTTTACTGGTGTTGTAATGGTAATGTTTTCTAAAAAAGCCAATATTCAAAAGATTGGTGAAGTTATATTAGGGTTTGGTATTTTGTTTGTTGGTTTATCATCTATGTCAGCTGCAATGACATCTTTAAAAGATGCACCAATCATGGTTGATACCTTATCTTCATTAACAAATCCATTTTTAGCAATACTTGTTGGGTTTATAGTGACGGCTATCTTGCAGTCCTCTTCAGCAACTGTTGGGATTGTGATATTGTTAGCTTCACAAGGATTGGTTTCTTTACATATTTGTTTTTATTTGATTTTAGGATGTAATATGGGTTCTTGTGTTTCAGCTTTAATTGCTAGTATTGGTGGAAAGAAGAATGCCAAAAGAGCTGCTTATATTCATTTCTTATTGAATATATTTGGTTCTACATTAATTGTTATTGTTTTACAATTATTTATGCCATATGTAGAAAACATAATTTTATCACTGACTCAATCTCAAGGTTTGACAGGTGCTGCATTAAATGCAACAATGGCTAGAAATGTTGCTAATGCACATACTATCTTTAAAATCTTTGAAGTTATTTGTTTATTCCCAATGGCTAAATATATTGCTAAGTTAACATATTATATTGTTCCTGGTGATGATGAAGATAAAGGATTCTCAACACAATTTATTAGTGAAAAGGCTTATTCTGCAACAACAGCTATTCCCCAAACTATTCATGAAGTAGAACGTATGTCTTCATTAGCTAGAGATAATCTAAATATTGCAGTGAACTCTTTATTAGAAGTGGATACTTCTACTGAGGAGGAGATTATTCGTAATGAGGAGCATATTGATTATTTAAATCATGCTATCTTTGAATATTTAAATCGAATTAATCAATCACCTTTACCTGATGAAGATTCAAGAATGATTGGTCCACTTTTCCATGTTATTGCTGATATTGAAAGAATTGGGGACCATGCTCGTACAATTGGTAAAATCACTGTTAAGTGTAAAGAAAAAAAATATAAATTTACCGAAAACCATAAAAGAGAAATTAGAGAGTTATTAACGATGGTTAATTCTGAGTTAGAATTAAGTATTGAGATGTTTGCTCAAAAGTCGTTAGCTCATCTTAATGAAATATTAAAATTAGAAGAATTAATTGATAAGAAAGAAGCAAGCTTACAAAAAGGATATCTTAAAGATATCAAGCGTAAAGAAACTGCTCCTAGAGAGGGGATGCTTTATTCTGATCTTGCGGCTTCTTTAGAAAGAGTTGGGGATCATGCGACAAATATTGCCTTTTCTATTCTTAATGATGATAGTGAAGAAATTAGTCGTCTCTTAGAACAAGAACATGGAGATCCATCAGATTATATTTTATAGCCTACATTTGTAGGCTATTTTCATAGACTAAAATTAAAAAATGAGTTAAAATGAATAAGGTTAAGGGGGAAGAAAATATGAAAGGAAGATTTAAAAAATTCATATCTTATTATAAACCTTATAAGAGATTGTTTTTTACTGATATGTTTTGTGCAATGATTGCAGCAGGTGTAACACTTACTTTTCCAATGATTACAAGATATATAACGGGTGAAGTTTTACTTCAAACACCAATTGAATTATCGCTTATTTATCAATTAGGAGCTTTAATGATTGGATTGGTCATTATAGAATTTGGGTGTAATTTTTATGTGACTTATAAAGGTCATGTTATGGGTACATATATGGAAAGAGATATTCGTAATGAGTTATTTGAACATTATCAAAAACTATCTTTTAGTTTTTATGATGAACAAAAAACAGGTCAATTAATGTCTCGTATTACAAATGATATATTTTCTTTAACTGAACTTTATCATCATGGACCAGAAGATATTGTTATTTCTTTAATTAAGTTTATTGGAGCTTTTGTTATTTTATCAACAATTAATTTGAAATTAACTCTTATTGTTTTTGCTTTTATTCCAGTTATGGGATTGTTTGCATTGTATTATAATAAAAAGATGAAGAAAGCTTTTAAAAGGAATAAACAACGTATTGGAGATATTAATGCACGTATTGAAGATAATTTATCTGGAATTAGAGTTGTGAAAAGTTTTGCTAATGAAGATGAAGAAATGGATAAATTTCAAGTTGAGAATAGTCGTTTTGTAGATAGTAAAAGAAATAGTTATTTGTATATGGCTAAATATCATTCGGGGCTTGGTGTGTTTACAAGTTTAATTACTGTGGCAGTGATTTTCTTTGGTGCTTTATTTATTAGTAATGAAGCTATTACAACACCTGATTTAATTGCTTTTATCTTATATATTGCTAACTTAATTGATCCTGTTAAGAAGCTCATTAACTTTACTGAACAGTTTCAAGAAGGTGCAACAGGTTTTGAAAGATTTATGGAAGTGCTTGAAATTCAACCTGATATTCAAGATCAAGAAGATGCTGTTGAATTAAGGGATGTTAAAGGACATATTGAATTTTGTGATGTTGGTTTTAAATATAATGAAAAGAATGATTATGTATTACGTCATATTGATTTAGATGTTGTTCCTGGTGATTATATTGCGTTAGTAGGATCTTCTGGAGTAGGGAAGACAACTGTTTGTTCTTTACTACCACGCTTCTATGAAGTTAGTGAAGGACATATTAAGATTGATAATCAAGATATTAGATCAGTGAAATTGGCTTCATTAAGACAAAATATTGGAATTGTTCAACAAGATGTTTATTTATTTGCTGGAACGATTATGGATAATATTCGTTATGGTAAGTTTAATGCAACAGATGAAGAAGTTATAGAAGCGGCTAGAAAAGCTAATGCTCATGATTTTATTATGGATTTACCTGATGGCTATGATACTGATTGTGGACAACGTGGTGTAAAACTATCAGGCGGACAAAAGCAAAGATTATCTATTGCTCGTGTTTTCTTGAAGAATCCACCAATACTTATCTTTGATGAAGCAACAAGTGCTTTAGATAATGAAAGTGAACATATTGTGCAACTCTCTCTTGAATCTTTAGCAGCTAATCGTACAACATTCGTTATTGCTCATAGACTTTCAACAATTAAGAATGCTAAAAGAATATGCGTTTTAACTGAAGAAGGAATAGCTGAAACAGGTACACATGAAGAATTATTATTAATGAATGGTCATTATGCTCATTTATACAATATGCAATTTAAAGGTGAATAATATGAAAAAACAAATAAAAAAATTACGACGATTAATTGAAAAGAAGATGCCTTATCATTTTCATAATATTTTATTGAATCTTTTTTTCTTTATATTTGTGACAATGATTATATCTGTTATTATATTAAATTTTATAAAAGTAGAGCCTATTGCATTTGATGAGAATAATACATTCAAATACACTTATATTGAAGTTGATCAAGTTCAAAAGCTCGATAATCAATATTATGTAGCTGATGATGGAACTTATATATATTTATATTATAGTGAGGAACCACTTTCTTCAACGACTAAGCTTACTGGTGTACCAAGACTTGTTAATGAAGATACCTTAGAAAAATTAATTCCAACATTTCAAAAATATTATCCTAATTTAAAAGTTAGTGATATTAATGAAATGATTAAATATACTGGTAATTATTATTTTGATCATTCTGTTGCACCACTTTTGTATGATATGCAGATTGTTATTGTTTTTAGTTGTCTTCCATTACTATGTTGGTTTATTTTATTATGTATTAAGTTATATTATAGAAAGACATATCTTTATAGTTTAAAAAACATTATTTTGAATAAAGAGTTGTCACAGTTTAATCAGGAATTTAAATCTCCTGAGATTATATATGATTCTATTGATGTTGCTGTTTTATCAAATTATTTGGTTTTTAATCATCCAAGTCCTTATGTTATAGATTTTTATGATATTATATGGATGTATACAGAAAAAAAGAAATTCTTTTTCTTGTTTGATCAAGATATAACATTGGTTATTTATGATAGAAATTTCAAGAAAACAAGAGTTTTAATAGCAACTTCTTTTTCTAGTCGTAATAAAAAACAGATTAAAGAATTAATGTCTTTAATGTTACATATAAGTCCTAGAACTTTGCTAGGATATTCGCAAGAAAATAAAAGAATAGTAAATCAATTAAAAAAGGATAAGGATGCTTTGTAATCAGCATCTTATCCTTTTTCACATCCATAAGCTTGTTCTGGAATAAGTTCTTCTTCAATTCTTAGCAATTGATTGTATTTAGCAATACGTTCACTTCGTGATAGAGAACCAGTTTTGATATATCCTGCATTTGTTGCTACTGATAAGTCGGCAATAAATGTATCTTCGGTTTCACCAGAACGATGTGAAACGATAATATCATATTGATGACGTTTAGCCAGTTCAATAGCATCTAATGTTTCAGTAAGTGTTCCAATTTGATTAACTTTAATTAAGATAGCATTAGCAACGCTATTTTCAATACCATTTCTCAATCTTTCTTTATTTGTGACAAAAAGATCATCACCAACTAACATAATTGATGATAGTTCTTTTGTAAGAGCAATCCATCCTTCTTGATCATCTTGATCTAATCCATCTTCAATAGAAATGATTGGATATTTCTGACATAACTCTTGATAATAAGTAATCATTTCTGTTGATGTATAATTTTTACCTTGCATTATATATTGACCATCTTTATAAAACTCACTAGCAGCAACATCTAATGCAATACAAACATCTTCTTTAGGTTCATAACCAGCCTTTTTAATGGCTTCAATAATATTGTCTAATGCATCATGATTGTCTTCTAACATTGGCGCAAAACCACCCTCATCACCAACAGAAGTGTTTAATCCTTTTCCTTTAAGAATAGATTTTAATTGATGAAAGATAGTTGAACCCATTTCTAAAGCTTGTTTCATACTTTTGGCTCCAATAGGGACAATCATAAATTCTTGAAAATCTAGTGGATTATCTGCATGAGCACCACCGTTAATGATATTCATCATTGGAATAGGTAAGACATGAGCATTACAACCTCCAATATATTGATATAATGGGATTTCATAGTAATCACTTGCACAAGATGCGCAAGCCAAAGAAACACCTAGTATTGCATTGGCACCTAGCTTAGACTTGTTTTTAGTCCCATCTAATTTTATTAATTCTTTATCAATAAGTCTTTGATTTGTAACATCATATCCCAATAAGTAGTCTTGAATAGTATCATTTACATGATTAACAGCTTTAAAAACACTTTTTCCTAAGAAACAATCTTTATTTTCATCTCTTAATTCATGTGCTTCATAAATTCCTGTTGAAGCACCCGAAGGAACAATGGCTTTTCCTTTTGCACCACTTTCAGTATGAACTTCTACCTCAATAGTAGGAAAACCTCTAGAATCTAAAACTTGTCTTGCGAATATGTTTGTAATATATGGCATAATTTCCACTCCTTTTTTTATAGGGTAGACAGAATTATAAAAAGTATACAAAAAACATCCCTCATGAGAAGGCATGTTTATTGAAAAACTTTTTTATAGTAATTGTAATCTAATATTTTTTTAGAGTAGTCAATTTTCTGTTTAACTGTTGTGTTAATCTTTTTAAGATATTCATTATCTTCAATTGTTCCATTGAGCCATTCAACATCTTGTGTTTTTGCGTTGTACTTAACTTTATCAGTTATAAAACTTTTGTTTTCAAAGATAACCAAAGGGGAACTATCGGATAATAAATCAGTACCCATAAGTAAACGAGAATCGTATTCTAATCCTAGCAAGTTACTTACTGTTGGAAGAATATCTAAACTTGATCCAAGCTTATCAACAATAATTGGCTCCTTCATAGAAGCACTCCACATAATAAGAGAATTCTTTTCAATTTCAAAGTTAGATTCTAGCTCATGACCAGCCAATTCATCATAATTTTTCTTTGGTAAACCATAAGGATAATGATCAGCACTCATAACTATTAGCGTTTTATCTGCTTTACCAGCTTCCTCTAAACGTTTGATAAGATATTCCATGGCTTTATCTAATTCTATTTGACTTGCTAGATATCCTTTTGAAAGATCAGAGTATTCAAGGTTTTCAACTAAATTTTTATTTTTAGCAGCCATACTGTTCCCAACAAAGGTATAATTTGTATGTCCACTAACTGTCATATAATATGTATGAAATTTATCACTATTAATATAATCATCAATAGTTACTTGCATCATTTCTAAATCAGATTCAGGCCATTGTTTTTTTATCTTTAATCCATTTCCAACGCCTTTATAATCATAACCAAGATTAGGATGTGATAAATGACGATCATAATATCGATAACTATGATCGTGATATGCTTTTGTTGTATAACCTAACTTTTGATATTGTTTACCAAGTGTGAAAGGAAGAGAGTTAGTAGCTGAATCCCTAAAACTCCAAGTTCCAGATTTAGGAATCAAACCTTGCATAGCGACATATTCACCATCACTGGTACTTACATTCCATAAAGGGGTATAGAAATCTTTGAATACAAATCCTTCATTAGCTAATTTGTATAATGTAGGAGTTACTTCTTTATTAATTGCATATGGAGAGAATCCTTCACATGTCATAAGAATAACATTATAATCCTTAAACATCCCTGTATACTTATTCTTAGAAGTAGGGGTTACATTTTTAAAATATGTATGCATGTTCTTTAATGTTGTATCATTTGTTTCAGCAATCAGTTTATCAAAATCAATATTCATTGTTTGAGCATCATATTTGATTTCTTTAGGTTCTTCTATAACAGATTCATCAATAATCTCATCACTTCTTCCAAAAAGGAATGATTGAATATCTAAACGCATAGCGGTCATCATCCCTAATTGATCAACTGTTGTCTCGTTAATAATGGCTTCTTTATAAATGTCTAAAGGAGTATTAAGAGCTTTTGTTGGTATATATAACATTCCATATCCAATGATAAAACTCACTATTGATAATCCTAAATAACTTAAAATAATTCGATAATGAACTTTTTTCATATGAACATGTTTTCTTCCATAACTTATAAAGAATATAAAAGGAATAAAACAAAGAATAATCCAATGAATATTATTAAGGATAAGTTGGAATATATCTTTATAGAACTCTGCAACTTGTCCGCCGTTACTAATAGAATAAATTGTTAAAAATGTTTTGAAGAAATCAAAATAAAGAATTTGGGAACAAAAGTAAAGACTTAATAGAAAAAGAAAAAAACTTAGTATAATAATATTGATATTTTTCTTTGTTAATCTAATCAATAAGCCAATAATGCATGCACTTGTCATTGCAAATATAAAATTATAAAAGAAAGAAAAATGAATGCTTTGGAAAACAGCTATTCTTAAAACAAGTTCTAAAAACAATATAGAACCAAATATATAAAATATTGGATTTTTGAGAGTTAATTTTTTTACACTATCATTTATTTTCATAATATCACCTGTATTTATGTTATCATTTTATCTCTTTTTTAACAACAAAAAAGAACTTTGTCGTAAATCTCATGTAATATTATTATTGAATATGCTATAATAAGAAAAGAAATGAGGGATGTTTATGACATTTATATATATTATTGGTGGTTTGCTTTTTATGATATTAGCTATTTACTTTATAGATAAAAGAGAAAAGATGTCTCACAGTATAAAAGAGTTAAAACAAAAGAAATTAGAAATTGAAAGTACAAATCAAGAATTAGATGAATTGCAATCTCTTTTAGATGAAATTGATGAACCTATAAGAAAAGCAAATGAACTTTCAAAAAAAGCTTTAAAGTTTTTAAGAAGATAAAACGAAAGATAACTATAGTTGGTTATCTTTTTTTGTATAAGAAATTAAACGGATTTTTTGAAGATTTAACTTTATGTATTTTGCAAAGACATTTCTATTATAAAGAAGAATATCATAGAAGATATCTAATTAAGAAAAAAATTTAATTTCTTATTATTTTATTCTGCCGTTTCATAAGTGATAATATTATTGAATTATTAATCTTGAATAGACCTTTTTTATATTAGAACAATTTAAATTAGTGGTTTATTTTCTATATTCCTTAGCAGTAATACCTTTTTTTTCTTTATAAAATCTTGAAAAATATAATTGATCATCAAATCCGACTGATCTAGCAATAATCTTAATAGATAAATTTGTTTCTCTTAAGAGTTTATCTGCTTCGTTAATTTTTGTAGTCCAAATGTATTCTTTGAGTGATACTCCCAAATGTTTTTTAAATAATCGAGTTAAATGAGAACGATTTAACCCTAAATATTCTGCGATGTCTTGAACTTGTACTTTTTTGTCTAGATTGTTAAAACAATATGCAATACATTCTTGAATGTACTCTTCATCATGGTTTGTATTATGATTTTCATTTGGAAAATTTTCTACTAGAAAATGTAAAAATTCATAAAGAATACTATTTAGTATTAAATCTCTTCCTTTTATATTGTTAGAATAGGCTTTGGCTAACTTTATGTAGAGAAAACTTAATTGTTCATCTTTGGAATAATGAATAATTGGAGAATCGGATAAAGTTGTTCTTTGCAAATAGTCGTTAATTTTTATACCTTGCATTCCAATCCAAGCATAACACCAAGGATTACTCTTATCGGCTTGATAAAAAATTTCTTCACCAGGGCATATTAAAAAAGCATCTCCTTTTTTTAAATAATATGTTTTGCCATTTACACGATATATTCCTTTTCCAGCAGTAATGTAATGAATCATAAAACTTTTGCGTACAGCTGGACCATAGAAATGGTTAGCTTCACATTCCTCATATCCATTATTATAAATCATAGCATCAATATTTGAGTAAAAGTCATTAGAATTAGTATATAGTCTCATAGTTACCTCCATGTCACATTTCTCCATAATATTATCACATTATTCTATATGAATAAAGAACATATTATTTATAATATAATCATGTTAGCGTTAACGGATGACAAATAATTAAGAGGAGAGAAATTATGAGTTTTAATAACAAATTTATGAGTAAAATGATGCCAATCGCTGATTGGATTGCTCAAAATCGCTATTTATTAAGTATAAGAGATGGGTTTATGTTGGCTTTTCCAGCAACTATGTTTGCTTCTATTGCTATTATTTTACAAAATTTACCTGCAACTTTTGGTTTTGCAGAGTATATTCCCGAAGGTATCAATATATTCTTGAATGATTTCTTTGGACCAATTGGTAATGCTACTATGAACATTAGTACTTTATTTATTGTTTTTGGTATTGCCTATAATTTGGCTAAACATTATGAACAATCTGCATTATATGCAGGTGGGGTAGCGTTATCTAGTTTTCTATTGTTAGTGCCTTTTGGTAGTGGGGATAAAGGTGCTTTTATAGGATTGCAAAATTTGGGAGCACAAGGGATGTTTGTTGGGATGGTTGTGGCTTTTTTATCTACAGAGATATTCTGTGCATTAGAAAAAGCCAATATTACCATAAAAATGCCGAGTTCTGTCCCTACAGGTATTGCTAGATCTTTTACAGCAATTATACCTGCAGCAGCATCTTTGCTAGTGTTCAATGCTATTAGATATGGTTTTACATTTACAGCATATGGGAATGTGATTGACTTTGTTTACAACGTATTACAAGCACCGATTGTATCATTAGGTGCAACATTGCCAGCAACTATTTTAGTTATTATCTTTACACAAATTTTTTGGTGGTTTGGTATTCATGGAACATTAGTAGTGAATTCAGTTGTGGATCCAATTCATGCTGCTTTAAGTCTTGAAAATTACAATGCATATTTAGCAGGTATAGATAGACCGAATATTATTTGTACAACTTTCATGGGTTGTTTTGCAACAACAGGTATCATTTTAGGTATTGCTTTAGCATCAATTTTATTTATTGCTAAGTCAAAACGTTTGAAAAGTACAATGCAGTTAGTAGCTACACCAGCAGTGTTTAATATTTCTGAACCAATCACTTTTGGGTTACCTATAGTTTTAAATCCAGTCATTCTTATTCCATGGATTTTAGCACCTGTTGCAATGGTTACCACATCTTATTTTGCTATGTACTTTGGTTTAGTGCCTAAACCAATTGGCGCTACAGTAGTTTGGTCAACACCGATGCTATTATCTGGTTGGCTTGCTACGGGATCAATCACTGGTGCTTTATTACAGTTGTTTAATGTTGCATTAACAACCGTTATTTGGTTCCCATTTTTAAAGGCTTTAGATAAAGGATATTTGAAGGATGAAGAACAAGAAGAGCAAGATGATATTGTACATCAAACAGTAAATAATCAAATATAGGAGTGATGATGATGAGTGAAAGTATTATAAGTTATACATATAATTTCTATAGCGATATAAAAAGTGTATATGAAGTAATCGAAAAAGAACAATTAAAGTTTTTTCAACAGTATAAAACAAATATAGAGAAATTAGAAAAAGGATTATCTATAGAAAAAAAATTATATACTAAAACAGGACAAAAACCTGTTAAGGTAAAAATGAAAATTAGTGAAATTATTAAAAATGAGAAAATAGGATTATCAACTCTTTATAATGAGGGAAGTATCTTACAAACTTATGATTTGTCAATGGAAGACGGGATTACTACTGTTGTATATAGTGAAGATAATCAGTTTGAAAAAAAACATTATATCTTAAATTATAAAATTGTTAGTCTTTTCTATCGATTCTTCTATAAACGTAAGATAAAAAAAAGAATGGAATATATTGAAATGATTATTAATAACAAGGAATATTCATATGAGGTAAATAATGATGATAGAAGTAATTAATAATCAAGTATTTCATCTTTCAAATGATAAAATCAGTTATATATTTTATATACTAAAAAATAATCATTTAGGACATTTGTACTATGGAAAAACTATTCATACTTTCACTAATGAAACATTTCAATATTTTTTAAGTCATGAAAACAAAGCAGCTGGAACAGTAAAGTATTCTAAAGAAGATACCAAATTTACTTTGGCTGATACAATGCAAGAATATCCGGTTTTTGGGATAAGTGATTATAAAGATGGGGGAATATCTATTTATGATGGAAGTACCCCATTGTATTTGGATTTACAGTATTGTTCATATAAGGTAATAAAAGGAAAAGAAAAAATCAAAGGATTTCCTACTAGTTATGGTGATGAAAAGAATACTGAAACTTTAATTGTTACGTTAGAAGATAAAAACTACAATATTGTGGTAGAACAGAGATATACTATCTTTAAAGATCAAGCAGTCATTGTTCGTAATCAAGTAATTATTAACAATGGGAATAAAAAACTTACAATTCAAAAATCAATGAGTACTGTCTTAGATTTACCTGATTCTAATTATCAATTTGTTCATTTATCAGGTGGCTGGTTAAAAGAAAGGCATATAAAAAAACATACTTTATCACATGGAACTGTCTCTGTTGGTTCTTTGAAAGGTGCGTCAAGTCATCAACAAAATCCTTTTGTTGCTCTTGAACATGTTGATGCTACATTGACGAGTGGAACAGTTTATGGGTTTAATTTAATCTATTCAGGAAATTTCTTGGCTCAAGTAGAAGTGGATGAATGGGGAAGTAGCCGAGCAATGCTGGGAATCCATCCAGAGTATTTTTCTTGGACATTGCAGAATAGAGAAGAATTTATGACTCCAGAGGCTGTTATGTGTTATAGCAACCAAGGAATGAATGGGTTATCTATAGAATTTTCTGAATTTATTTCAGAGCATATTATTGATCAAAAGTGGTTAACTACTCATAGACCAATAGTTTTTAATAGCTGGGAAGCTGCTTACTATGAAATTAATTATGATAAATTAATAAATTTAGCTAAGACTGCTAAGGAACTTGGGATGGAATGTTTTGTTATTGATGATGGTTGGTTTTCAAAACGTAATGACGATAAAAGTTCATTAGGTGATTGGTATGTTAATAAAGATAAATTTCCAAATGGATTAAAGAAATTTTCTAACGAGATTCATAATCTAGGTATGCAACTTGGAATGTGGTTTGAACCAGAAATGATTTCTCCTGATTCTATGCTTTATAATGAACATCCTGATTGGGCTGTTCATCATGAGACAAATCGTTTTTGTATTGCTAGAAATCAATATGTTCTTGATTTTTCTAATCCAGATGTAATAGATAATATTTATTGCCAGTTAGAAAAAGTAATTAAGGAAACAAATGTTGATTACATTAAATGGGATTATAACCGAAATATTACAGAGGCATATTCTCAATATTTAAAAAGTGAGGGAATTAATCAAACTGAATTTTTCCATCGTAATATTTTAGGCTTTTATCAGTTATATGAAAGAATTTTAGAAAATTTTCCTAATATTTTAATTGAAGGTTGTGCTGGGGGTGGAGGTAGATATGATTTAGGTGTACTCTATTATAGTCCACTGATCTGGGTAAGTGATGACACCGATGCAGTAGAAAGATTGAAAATACAATTTGGTACAGCTACTGCATATCCACTCTCAACATTAAGCAATCATGTATCAATTAGTCCTAATCATCAAACAACTAGAGTTACTTCTTTAGATATGAGATATCAAGTTGCTGCATTTGGAAGTTTAGGATATGAACTTGACTTACATACATTAACTGACTGTGATAGAGAATGTATAAAAAAACAAATAAGTGATTATAAAAAACATCGTGATTTATTAATACATGGAACTTTTCATAAATTAATAAGCCCATTTGAAAATAATTTTAATCAATGTTGTTGGGCAGTAACTAATAAAGATGTTTCAAAGATTATGATTGGAATTTATCATGTTCTTGGTGAACCTAATTGCAAATCTTTAGAGTATCTTCAAGTTCCATTTGTTGATGTTAATTGTAATTATAGCATTGATGGTGAGTATGTTTTATCGGGTGATGTTATTGCTAACATCGGGATTAGAAAACCATATTTATTTAATGGTATAAATGGTATAACAGCAAAAATGAAAGGCGATTTTCAATCATGGATATTTTATATTGAGAAAATTGAAATGTAAGGTGATTATAAATGAACTATAATTTAGATAACAGATTATTACATGGTGGAGATTACAATCCTGATCAATGGTTAGATTACCCAGAAATTCTAGCTGATGATTTACGCTTAATGAAAGAAGCAAATATTAATACAGTTACTGTTGGCGTTTTTTCTTGGTGTACAATTGAACCAAGAGAAGGAGAATATCATTTTGAATGGCTAGACAAAGTTTTTGATGAAATGGAAAAAATAAATGGAAATGTAATACTTGCAACACCAAGTGGTGGTAGACCTCAATGGATGAGTGAAAAGTATCCTGAGGTAAATAGAACAAACGCACTTGGGCAAAAACAACATCATGGTTTTAGACATAACCATTGTTATTCTTCACCAATCTATCGAGAAAAAGTACAAGAAATTAATACAATATTGGCTAAACGTTATGGTAAAAGGACTTCCTTAGCAATGTGGCATATTTCCAATGAATATTCAGGAGAATGTTTTTGTGATCATTGTCAGGATAATTGGCGACAATGGTTACAAAGAAAATATGGGACATTAGAAAATTTAAATAAGGCATGGTTTATGAATTTTTGGTCAAATGCATATTCAAGTTGGTCTCAGGTTGTAGCACCATCTCCTTTAGGTGAATCAAAAGTACATGGAATGGATTTGGATTGGAAACGTTTTGTTACCGATCAAACGATTGCTTTCTTTAATTGTGAAATAGAACCAATTAGAAGAATAACTCCTAATATTCCTGTTACTACTAATTTTATGGCTGAAGGACATGCACAAAATGATTTTATTCCATTAGAAGGAATTGATTATGGAAAGTTTTCTAAATATGTAGATGTAGTAAGCTGGGATAGTTATCCAGATTGGCATAACAACCATGAGGAACTTTATCAAACTGCTATGAAATCAGCCTATGTTCATGACCAATATTGGTCTTTGAAACAACAACCATTTCTAGTGATGGAATCATCACCAAGTGTAGTAAATTGGCTTGCTTTAAATAAATCAAAACGCCCTGGGATGCATATGTTAAGTTCTATGCAACAAATTGCTCATGGTTCTAATAGTACATTATATTTTCAATGGAGAAGGGCAAGAGGTAACTCTGAAAAATTTCATGGTGCAGTCGTTGATCATGATAACTCTAATGCTAATCGTGTATTTAAAGAAGTATCTGCTTATGGAAAAAGGTTAGAGAATATTTCTCAAATCAAAGGTACAACAAAAGATGTTAAAGTTGCAATTATATTTGATTGGCAAAGTAATTGGGCTTTAAAAAGAGACAATGCATTTTGCAGAAGTACAAAACGTTATCCGCAAACGTTACAAGATCATTATTCTATTTTTTGGGAAAATGATATTGCTACTGATATAATTACAAGCGATATGTCTTTCGACAAGTATGAGGTTTTGATAGCGCCTATGTTATATATGATTACGGATTCAGTTATAGAAAAACTAGAAAGCTTTGTTAAAAATGGTGGAACCTTAATCTCAAGCTATTTTACTGGAATGGTTAATGAAACTGATTTATTATATATTGGAGGATGGCCAAAGAAATTAATTGATTTATTTGGTTTAAAAGTATTAGAAACTGATACCTATTATCCAGATGAAAACAATTATATTATTTATGAAAACAAAACATATGAAACAAAGGAGTATAATGCAATTATCGAATTAATCGGGGCAAAAGAACTTGCGAGATATACAAAAGATTTTTATCAAGATACACCTGCTATTACAGTGAATAATTATGGGAGAGGAAAGGCCTTTTTTATTGCACCAAGGACAAAATGTGATTTCTTAGATGATTTTTATAAAAAGATTATTGAAGAAAACCATTTATATAATGATTTAATTACTAAAGGGAATAAAGAAGTGTCTATTCAAATGAGAAAAGATAATGTCCAAAAGTACTATTTTGTAA
Organism: Coprobacillus sp.; assembly: GCA_036639875.1. Classification (GTDB taxonomy): domain Bacteria; phylum Bacillota_I; class Bacilli_A; order Erysipelotrichales; family Coprobacillaceae; genus JAVWHX01. The sequence goes on along the minus strand of JAVWHX010000001.1, from coordinate 82,888 downwards.
TGAATTTTGCAAATCATGATAATCAAATTGTTTTATCGAGAGTGATTACAGATATGGAAACGAATAATAAAATATCTGGAGAATTAAACCTTAAACCATTTGAAGTGAAAATATTGAAAGAATAAAATTAAATTCTGTTTTTCATATTAGAGTATTTCTATAATTTAAAAAAGTATTTTGTGCTTTGGTAATAAATACAGAAAAAATGATTGTTTTAAGTTCTATTCGTCTTGAAAAGATTAGTAAAAAATTTTAAAATAATTTTATGATAAAATACAGTATATTTTTGTATTAAAACTGCTTCTTTCTTAAAATGATAAAATTGTTATTGACAATTGTATACAATTGTTTATAATAACAGTTAATAAAACTCAATGATAAAGAGAGTAGTTTAAATAAGTATTTAGCGAGCTAACGTAGGTGGAAGGTTAGTATACAAGTTTAAATGAACCGCACTTTTGAGAGGTGTATCTGAACAGAGTAGGATATAAAGTTAGTCTGCTTTAAAGACAAGAGGGAATATATCGCTGATATATTAACAAGAGTGGTACCGCGGATAATTTCGTCTCTTAGCATTTGCTAGGAGACGTTTTTTTATTGGGGAGGGTAAGATGATGAGAGTGAGATTATTGCGGTGAGATTATAGGAATATAAACTTACAATACAATAGAATAAAAAGAAAGAAGAGGGAAAATATTATGAAAAAATTATTAAAAGTGATGTTAGTTATGATGTTAGCAGTAATGGTTACAGCTTGTGGTGGGAACAGTAATGAAAAGACTGCATCTAATGCAGAAACGGTTAAGATAACAATTGGAGTATCACCTGATTATGCTCCATATGAATCTTTAGATACAAATAATAAAGTTGTTGGATTTGATCCAGATATGGTGGCTTTATTTCCATCATATTTAAATACTGATGGTAAGAAATATGAATTTGAATGGGTGACTATGGATTTTGATAACATTTGTACACAACTTCAAGCAGGGCAACTTGATTTAGGAATTTCTGGATTTACTTATGCTGAAGATAGAGTTGTAGAATGGTCTGTTCCTTATACTGCAACTGCACAAGTTGCTATTATGAAAAAAGGATCTTCAATTAAATCAGCAGCTGATTTGGAAGGAAAAACATTAGCAGCTCAAACTTCTGCAACTGGAGAAACTGTTGCAAAAGGTATTAAAAATGCAAAGGTTGAATCTTTAAAAGATGTTAAGATTATTTTCCAAGGTTTGGCAGCGGGTCAATATGATGCAGCAGTTGTTGATTTAGCAGTTGCTCAAAACTATGTTAAAAATGGAGATTTTGAAATGTTAGATGGATCTTTATTAGATGAAAAGAATTATATTGTTGCAAAAAAAGGAAATACAGAAATGATTAAAGTTATCAACACTGCTTTAGAAAAATTCTTAGCTAGTGAAGATTATACAAAGTTATGTGAAAAATACGGTTTAAAGAAATTATAGGAAAAAGGATGGGATAGAATATGTTTCCAGCATTTGATAAAATATTTACTCCTGAAAATTTAATATACTTAGCTCAAGGAGCGCTGATTTCTCTTATCATTGCTGCTCTATCTCTAGCGTTTGGATTGGTCTTTGGGATTCTTGGTGCTTCTGCTAAAATATCTAAGAATAAGTTCTTAAGAGCTCTTGGGAACATTTATGTCGAAGTTATCAGGGGAACTCCTATGTTGCTTCAAATCCTCTTGTTGTTTACTGTTGTACCAATGATGTATACACAAATTACAAATGGGGGTATTATTAGAATTAATACTTATGTGATAGGGGTTATTGCTATGAGTATTAATAGTGGTGCTTACACAACAGAGTTGATTAGAAGTGCTATTAATGGTATTGATAAAGGACAATGGGAAGCAGCTGACAGTTTAGGTATGTCTCATAAACAAACAATGAGATTTATTATCTTGCCACAAGCTTTTAAGAGAATTGTTCCACCATTAGTAAGCGAGTTTGTAACACTAATTAAGGATTCGTCTTTAATTAGTTGTATAGGTGCAGTAGAACTCTTAAAAGCTTCGCAAGTATTAGGTGGAAATTATTATGATTTCTCATCTACATTATGTATTGCTGGTATTTATTATTTAATTATGACATTAAGTATTTCATATTTTGCAAGAAAATTAGAAAGGAAGTTGGCTGAAAGTGATTAAAGTTGAACATATTACAAAACAGTTTAAAGATTTAAAAGCAGTCAATGATGTTTCTTTAGAAATTAAAAAAGGTGAGATTGTCTGTTTGATAGGACCATCTGGTTCGGGTAAAAGTACAGTGTTAAGATGTATTCATGGCTTAGAAAAGCCTGAATCTGGACATATTTATTTGAATGATGAATTATTAAATGAAAGTAATTCATCTTATAAAAAAATGAGAAGTTTAATGGGGTTTGTATTTCAACATTTTAATCTATTTCCTCATAAAACGGTATTAGAGAATTTGACAATTGCTCAAATGAATGTCTTAAATAGAGATGAGCAAGAATCTAAAGAAGTAGCAACCAATTATCTAGAAAGAGTAGGTTTGCTTGATAAAAAGGATGAATATCCTAATAAGTTATCTGGTGGCCAAAAACAAAGAGTTGCAATCGCAAGATCGTTATGTATGAATCCTGAAATTATGTTATTTGATGAACCAACAAGTGCATTAGATCCTGAAATGGTTATTGAAGTCCTTGAAGTTATGCAAGAACTTGCTAAAGAAGGAATGACAATGATTGTTGTAACTCATGAAATGGGGTTTGCAAGAACTGTTGCTGATAGAGTGATTTTCTTAGAGGATGGTAAAATTGTTGAAGAGAATAAAGCTGAAGAATTCTTTTCAAATCCTCAAAGTGAAAGAGCCCAAGACTTCTTAAATAAGGTTATGCATTAATGAAAATTAATGAGTTTGAAGTAGAAACATGGATGACAGAGCATGAAATTGATTGTAAGTATAATCTTACAGAAACATGCGTGTCATCTTTATCTTTAAATGACCTTCAGCAATATGTCGATGAAGATATTTCTTCTACTATAATGAATATGACAATGGACTATGGTCCAATAGTTGGTTCAACGAGATTAAAGCAAGCTATATTATCCTTGTATGAAAATGGTAGTGAAGATAATATTACGATTACACATGGTGCTATTAATGCTAATGAACTTGTCATGATTGAATTATTAGAGCCTGGTGATCATGTTGTAAGTTTGTTTCCAACTTATCAACAACTCTTTGATTTTCCTAAATCACTTGGTTGTGAAGTGAGTTTTGTGGAATTAGATGAAGATAAAAATTGGATGCCTTCATTTGAACAATTTGTTAAAGTTGTTCAACCACATACCAAAATGATTTGTTTAAATTCACCAAATAATCCAACAGGAACAACAATTCCTTTTGATATGATGTTAGAGATTATTGAACTTGCTAAAAAGCATGATTGTTATATTTTGTGTGATGAGATATATCGAGGTGTAAACACTGAGACAAAGAGTATGTCTCCATCATTTGCAGATTATTATGATAAAGCAATTGTGACTCAAAGTTTATCAAAAGTCTTTTCTTTTGCTGGATTAAGATTGGGTTGGATAAAATCTTCAAAAGAAATTATCCATCGTATTGATTTAAGAAGAGATTATCATATTATTAGCAGTGGACCACTTGATGATTATCTTGCTTGTTTAGTTTTAGAAAATAAAAATAAGATTCTTAAAAGAAGTTTAGAAATTTGTAAGAAGAATAAAGAGTTTTTAAAAGAGTGGTTATCACACGAAGAACATATTTCATGTGTTATTCCTAAAGATGGAACTGTTTGTTTCTTGAAATATAATCTTGATATACCTTCAAAAGAATTTTGTGAAAAGCTTCAAAAGGAAACAGGGATCTTCTTTGTGCCTGGAGCAACTTTTGGAATTGAAAATCATTTAAGATTTGGATTAACACAAAAAGAAGAATATGTTAAAGCAGGATTAGAAGCTTTCTCAAATTGGTTAAAAGCACAAAGCAAGTAGATTTCTACTTGCTTTCTTTGTATACATATTTATAAACGTGATAACAAGATAAAAATAGTGTTACAAATAAACCGACTAACATGACAATTGCAACACTTAAGACATGATAATAAGGAGTAAGGATAATAAGCAGTACAAATTCAATAATACATTCTAAGGTGCTCATAAAGAACATATCTTTATTTTTGTTAAGAGCTTGTAATGTTGCGCTTAGAGGTGTTTGTAAATAAAAGAGTGTAAAAGGAATGCACATATATTTAAGGTAATCAAATCCTTGGGTTGTATTGTACATAATCATTAAACATTTATCTCCATAGAAATAGAATAATAATGTAAATGGTAGGCTGATAAAAAAGCAAACAATAACACCATAAATAACATGTCTTCTTAAATCCCGATGTTTATGATAAGCGATATCCTTATTTAAGATTGGGAGTAATAATCTTAAAACAACATTATTGAAGAAGGTAGGGGTGACGAGTATCGAAATCACATATCCACTAATAATAGCATATTCAAGATGAACTTGAGATTCACTCATAGAAAGATTGGTCAAGATATAAACCAAAACAATAGGTTCAATAAAGTTATAACAAGAATGTAAAATTCTTGAACCAGTTAATGGCAATGCAATATTCATCATATCTTTCAATATAAAGTGTTCTTTAAAGTATTCAATAGGATGATAACCAATATTAATTTTACGATGCATTTTAAAATACAAATAAAGAATTGATACTAATTCTCCAACACTCATAGCAATAATTGCGATTGCAACAAGATATGTCATATCTAAAGAAGCAAATGATTGAATCATAAAATAAGTAAAGATGATTCTTGCGATTTCTTCTAATAATTGTGAAACTGATAATGTCCACACATCTTCTTTACCTAGATAATAATTTTTAATGATACCACTTATTCCAACTAATGGAATAAAGGGGATCATTGCAAGCAAAGGAAGGTAGGCTTGGTCTTGTTTTAAGAAGTTATGAGCAATCATATTAGAGAATAATAATAGTGCTCCCATAATCAATAAACACGAGGTTAGACATATTAATATTGCTGAAATAATGACTTTTTTATTGTTGTATTTTGGATGGGATATGAGTCTAAATACTGCAGAGGGTATAGAGAATTGGGCAAGGGTAATACAGAGTGATAGAGTAGGGATAATGAGGATATATAAAGCCATTCCATTTTGATCTAATAGTCTTGATAACATCATTCTATTAAGGATGGAAAAGACTTTGGTGATGAGGGTACTTCCGCTTAATATAATAAATGAATTAATTAATTTTCTTTTCATAAAACACTTCCTTTATTGTCGAATTTCCTTTATAATAATTATGTGGGAAATGGAAGAATTATGTTAGGAAGTGTAAATAATGGAAATTGATTTAAAGAATAACTTACCACTAGATATTCTTTTTTTGATGAGAGTGAAGGCTAAAGAGTTTAAAACTGAGGGAATTCAAACTATCAATAGTGAAGATATCAAGGATTATTTATATACAATTAAATGGAAAGATGAAGATACATTAGTGATGTGTGATGTCATTAATGATATTATGTCACTTCATTTTTCAGAAGTTTTTGATTATTTAAAACTTAAAGTTATTAAGGAAGCTTCATCTATGAAGATAGATGATTTCAGTGAGTTAATTGCTAAATAACTGTTTGAACAGTTATTTTTCTTTTTGAGGAGAAATTCATGGAATATAAAATAATAAAACCAAAATTATATCAAGATATACAAAATCAATATCATATCAATTCTTTATTAGCAAAAGTGATTGAGGATCGTCAATTAGATGAAGAAGCTTTACAAAGCTTTATGAATTCACGTTTAATTTATCACGATTTTTCATTATTTGAAGAAAGTGATGCGACACTTGAAAGAATTCAAGAAGCAATTGAAAATGATGAAAAGATTTGTATTTATGGTGATTATGATTGTGATGGTATTTTAGCAACAACAATATTGGTTCAAGCTTTTTTAGAACTTGGAGTAGAAGTAGGATATCATATCCCTAATCGTTTTGATGATGGATATGGTTTAAATGAATTAAGAGTGAAACAAATGGCTAAAAAAGGCTATACTTTGATTATTACTGTTGATAATGGAGTAAAAGCTTTTGATGCGATTGAATGTGCAAATGAATTAGAAGTAGATGTTATCGTTACTGATCATCATCAGTTTGATACTGATTTACCTGATGCATTTTCTTTTATTCATACGAAATTATCTCCTGAATATCCTTTTAAGGAGATATCTGGAGGGTTTGTCGCTTATAAACTTGCAGTAGCGTTAATGAGAAAACAAGATAAATATTTATTTTGTTTAGCAGCTATTACAACAGTATCTGATATGATGCCATTATTAGATGAAAATAGATCACTAGTTAAAAGAGCATTAATCTTTATGCAAGAAGAGAAATATCCTGCTTTAGAGTTGTTATTAGGTGATCAACAATCTTATACAACAACATCATTAGGGTTTATGATTGCGCCTAAGATTAATTCTTTTGGGAGATTACCAGAATTATGTAATCCTAATATTTTAGTTAAATATTTTTTAAAGGATGCTGATAGATCATTAATGATGAAGGTCTCAACTCTTGCTGGTGAAATTAACAGTAAAAGACAAGCTCTCACAAATCAACAATATAACATAGCTTCTTCTGCTATGAATGATTTGTTTCTTTATTATTCTAGTGAAGATGTTCATGAAGGTTTAATTGGATTGATTGCTGGAAAGTATACAAGAGAATATGAAAGACCAAGTTTTGTTATGCATTATGATAAAGTTAAACAAATACATAAAGGCAGTGCAAGAAGTGTTGAAGGTTTTTCTTTACATGAGTTCTTTAATGAAAATCAAGATTATTTAGAGACTTATGGAGGGCATTCTTTAGCAGGTGGTTTTAGTGTTCATCAAGATCATTATGAGGAGTTTTGTCAATGTATTGAAGATGCTTTAAAAGATGTTGTTTTAGAATCATCTAAGAGTGCTTTATTAATTGATGAAAATGATTTAACGATTGAAAATATTGAATCTTTATCACTTCTTGAACCTTTTGGAATGTGTAATGAAGAACCACTGTATTGTTTAAGTGAAATGCCAATATCACAACTTTATAAGTTAAGTGAGGGTAAACATCTAAAGATAGATATTGATTTATTAAATGTTAAATTATCTGCTTTGTTGTTTAATAAAGGAGAGTTATTTGATGAACTTTCTTCTAAAGAAAAAATAAGTATTGTAGGGAGTTTAAGTATTAATGAGTTTAGAAATAAAAAGACAATTAATTTTATTGTTAAAGATATCATTTAGAAATCTTTATTATTGATTGATTTTTTGGTATAATATAAAAAACAAGGAGGCTTTTGAGTTATGGATTTGAAAAAATATATTGCTGATATTGTAGATTTTCCTACAGAAGGAATTGTCTTTAGAGATGTAACACCTTTGATGGCTAATAAAGAAGCTTATCAAGAATCTATCCGTTTATTATCTGATTATGCAAAGGATAAGAATGTTGATGTGGTTGTAGGACCTGAAGCACGTGGATTTTTATTTGGTTGTCCTGTTGCGATTGAACTTAATGCTGGATTTGTACCAGTAAGAAAACCTGGGAAATTACCTAGAGAAACTGTAAGTAAGAAATATGATTTAGAATATGGTCATAATGAAATTTTTATGCATAAAGACAGTATTCAAGCAGGTCAAAATGTACTTATTGTTGATGATTTGCTTGCTACTGGAGGTACTGTGGAAGCAGCTGTTTCATTAATTGAAGAAATGGGTGGAAATGTCGTAGGGATTGCTTTTCTTGTTGAATTGGTTGATTTAAAAGGAAAAGATTTATTAAAAGGTTATGATATTTACTCTGTCTTAAAATATTAAAAAAGAGACATTGTCTCTTTTTATTTATTATAATAAGTGATAAATATAATGATTTGTGGTATATAAATGTATAGGGAGAGGAGGAATGAATATGGAATTTAAGGAAATTCATGAACAAGTGAGTATTGAAGATGTTTTAAAAGTGTGTTCAACTTATATTACCAAAAAAGAAAGTATTGATTTAATTAAAGAAGCATATGATTTTATTATGATTCAACATGTTGATCAAAAAAGAAAAAGTGGAGAACCTTATACAATTCATTTAATATGGGTTGCTTATATTCTTTCGACTTTAGAAACTGGTCCTCATACTATTGCTGCTGGTTTATTACATGATGTGATGGAAGATTGTGATGTTAGCCGTGAAGAGATGGTTAAACGTTTTGGTGAAGAAATCACAACATTGGTCGAAGGTGTTACAAAGATTAATAAAATGCCTTTTAAAGATGAAGCTGATGTTTATGCTGAAAATCATCGTAAGATATATATTGCGATGGCTAAAGATATTCGCGTTATTTTGATTAAGTTAGCTGATCGTTTGCATAATATGCGTACTCTTGAATTTATGCGTCCAGATAAACAACAACGTATCGCAAGAGAAACGTTAGAAGTTTATGCACCTATAGCTCATCGTTTAGGGATTAATGATATACGTATTGAATTAGAAGATTTATCATTATATTATCTTGATCCAAAAGCTTATAAAGAAATTTCTGAACTTTTAGAAGAAAAACGTAGTGAGAGAAAAGAAGCTGTTGATAAGATGGTTGTTTCTGTCAAGGAAATATTAGATAAACATCATATTGAGTATCGGATTAAGGGTAGAGCAAAACATATTTATAGTATCTATAAAAAAATGGTTATTAAACATAAAAGATTTGATGAATTATATGATTTGAATGCTTTAAGAGTTATCTTAAAAGATAAGATGAAATGTTATGAAGTTTTAGGTATTATTCATGATTACTATCGTCCTCTACCGGGTAGATTTAAGGACTATATTGCAATGCCTAAACCAAATATGTATCAATCGTTACACACTGCTATTATAGGTGAACTTGGTCATATATTTGAAATTCAGATTAGAACTGAAGAAATGGATGAACTTGCTGAACGTGGTGTTGCTTCACATTGGCGTTATAAAGAAAATAAAAATTATTCATCTAAACAAGAACAAAAGGAAATTGGTGAAAAATTACAATGGCTTGGAGATTTTATTACATTGAGTGATGAAATCAAAGATGGTGATGCCAAAGAATTTTATGATACTTTAAGAAGAGATATCTTTGAAGCAAATGTTTATGTTATGACTCCTCAAGGAAAGATTGTTGAGCTTCCTAATGGTTCAACACCTATTGATTTTGCTTATCGTATTCATACAGAAGTTGGACATCATGCTGTTGGTGCTATTGTTAATAATGTCATGGTGCCAATTAATACAAAGTTAAATACTGGAGATATTTGTGAAATTAGAACAAATAAAAATTCTGGACCTAATGAAGATTGGTTAAAATTCGTTCAAACTGCTGGAGCAAGAAATAAAATAAGACAATATGTTTCTAAAAAAGATGTAGAAACTCAGAAAGAAACACTTGAAGAAGGAAAAAGACTTCTTAAAGAAGAAATTAAGAAAAGAGAACTTGATGAAAAGAAATATTTGGATCCTGAAACATATAAATCATATTATGGTTCATTTGGAACAAATAACTTTGAAGAATTATTATTAGTTATTGGTAAAAAGATTGCTAGTCCTTCAACTTTATTAGATAAAGTTTCTCCTAATCATTCTAGCTTCTTTGATAATCTTTCTAAGATGCTTAAAAAGAATAACAATATTGTTAATAATGCAAAGAAAACAAGTAGTCGTTTAGGAATTAGTGTAAATGGTGTTGATGGTTTAAAGGTTCAATTATCTAAATGTTGTAATCCAATTCCTGGTGATCCTATTGTTGGATATGTTTCTAAAGGACAGGGGATAAAGGTTCATAGAGCAAATTGTCCTAACTTGAAAGAAGCAGAAAAGGGAAGGTTGATTGATGTCTATTGGGATTATACAAATATTACAGAAAAACGCTTTGAAGTTGATATTGAATTATTAGGATTAGATAGACCTAATTTATTAAATGATATGATTACTGTTCTTGGACAAGTGAAAGTTAATATTCTAAATATTAATGCAAATATACAAGATATGGATGCACATATTCATTTAACTTTATCGGTTGAAAATGCTGAAATATTGCAGAATACAATTGATAATCTTAATAAAATACAAGGTATTTATGAGATTAAGAGGGTTATTCATTAGAATAATTCTTTTTTTCAAAATATGAAAGTGTAAACGCTTTCATTTTAAATGAGTTTGTGTTATTATATAGGTGTAGAAGACAAAGGACATGAAAGGAGGTCTTAAATATGATTGAGGTAAAGAAAGAGAATTGTATAAGTTTAAGACCAGATATAATGGCTTTGTATCTTCCAAGAGAAAAAGTAATGCGAGAATTACTACCCCCTGGAATACAATAGGCCTAAAGAATAGGCCTTGAATATAAAAAAATTCATGATATGATAAAGAAAGATCATAGTTATATGAAATCACTTTATTGAAAAGATGCAAACATCCTTCATGAGAACTGTAATGATATTGAGATGAAGTTATTAGTATTTCTATTACATAAATTAAAGTGAAAAACCCAAGGAAATGAAATGATAATCGATTCATATATTGTTATTAGGAATAATGGTTTGATTTATATAGATAAATCTCATAGAAAGAAATTCTTTCTTGGTGAAGGTAGAAGCAAGTGCTTCTACCTTTTTAATAGTTCCTTAAGAAAATATTTACTATTTCGTAAAAACTTAGTTATAGCTTTTTAGTTATGATTTAGCTGAGGTGAATATTATGAGTTATATTATTGAATCATTAGCGAATTATATATTTTTATTCTTTTTATTTTGTTTATTGGAAGTTATCTTACTACAATATTATAAGAAGAAACAAATCAAGGTGGAAGTTGGTTTTATTATTGGTTATCAATTATTGATTTGTTTATTAATTGCTATATTTACTATTACAGGGATATCAGGGATAAATCAAATTTTATTATTACCATATAAACATATGAACTTTGTTTTATATTTAGAGAATATTTTTTCTTATGAATGTATAATGAATATGATTATGTTTATACCGTTAGGAATTATTCTTCCGTTGTTATGGAAGAATGCAAGAAAACTTTATTTAGTTCTCATTTCAGGATTTTCTTTGTCTTTACTTATTGAGATAAGTCAATTATTTAATCATCGTGCATCAGATATAAATGATATTGTTACTAATACTATAGGCATACTATTAGGGTATATCATTTATAAAGTTTTTTTCAAAAAGGTTAATATATTTGAATTAGATGATCAAAATAAGATTACACAATATCATGGTACTTTACAAATTATTGTGATTTGTATTGTTTATTTCTTTATAGGTTCACCAATATTATCATTAATACGTGGATTTTAAGTTGCAATTTCTACATATTTACTATATAATCCATGTATAATCTGTTGAAAAAGCATAAGTAATGAAATCTTATAGAGACGTTGTGGGTGGTGAAAACAACGAGAGGAAGTTATGGGACACTTTGGAGGATGTTATGAAAGTAACCGTTAATCGCGTTAAGATGTAAGAGGGCATACTTATAAAGAAGTATGAACTAAGGTGGTACCGCGTATTTATACGTCCTTAGATTTTAAGGGCGTTTTTATTTACTTAAAGGAGGAGAAAAGATTATGGCATACAGTGCACCAAGAGGAACAGTTGATATTTTACCTGAAGAGAGTGGGAAATGGCAACAATTAGAGCAATTAATTAGAACAATATGTGCAAATTATAATGTTAAAGAAATGAGAACTCCAATCTTTGAACATGCTGAATTATTTAGTAGGGCAGTTGGAGATACAACAGATGTTGTTTCTAAAGAGATGTATACATTTGAAGATAAGAAAGGGCGTTCTATTTCATTGAGACCAGAAGGAACTGCTGGAATCGCAAGAGCTTATGTAGAACATAAGTTATATGCTTTACCAGAGAAACTTCAAAAGATGTATTATATGGGTCCAATGTTTAGATATGAAAGACCACAAAGTGGAAGACAAAGACAATTCCATCAATTTGGTGTTGAAATGATTGGTTTAGAATCTCCATATGTAGATGTAGAATGTATGGTTATGGCAGTTACGGTTGTAGAAGCATTAGGATTAAAGAATGTAAAGCTACATATTAATACATTGGGTGATCAAGAATCTAGAGATGCTTATAGAATTGCTTTAAAGAATCATTTTGAACCTGTATTGGGAGAATTATGTAATGATTGTCAAACAAGATATGAAAAAAATCCATTAAGAATTTTAGATTGTAAAGTAGATCATAAACACCCTTCAATGGAAAATGCTCCTAAGACTATTGAATATTTAACAGAAAGTGCAAAAGCACATTTTGATAAGGTTTGTAGTTTGTTAGATGATTTAGAAATTGAGTATATCTTAGATGAAAATTTAGTAAGAGGGCTTGATTATTACTCACATACTGTTTTTGAAGTTATTTCTGATGATCCTAAGCTAGGTGCAGGTTCGACTGTTGGGGGTGGAGGTCGCTACAATACTTTAATTAGTGAATTAGGTGGACCAGAAGTTCCAGGTGTTGGATTTGCATTTGGGATGGAAAGACTCATGATTGCTTTGGGTGATGATAATGATGAAGATGAAGGTATTGATGTTTATGTTATGCCTTTAGGAGAAATGGCTAAAGATTTATCAGTTCAAATTGTAACTATGTTAAGAGCTAATGGATTTAGTTGTGATGTTGATCAATGTGATCGTGGTTTGAAAGGACAATTTAAATCTGCTGATAGATTTCAAGCTCATTTTTCAATGATTATTGGCGAAGAAGAAGTGAAAAAAGAAGTTGTTAATATGAAATGTAATGATTCTAAAGAACAAGTAGAAGTGCCTTTGGAAAACATTGTTGCGTATATAGAAAAGCATTATGAAGGAGGACATAATCATGAATAGAACTCATAATAATGGGGAGTTAAGAATTGAAAATATTGATCAAACTGTTGAATTAATTGGTTGGGTAGCGAAGAAGAGAAATCTAGGTTCTTTGGTATTTATTGATTTAAGAGATAGGTATGGTATGACTCAAATTATTTTTAATGAATCTTTTGAAGAAAGATTAAAGGAAATTAAAAATGAATATATTTTGAAGATAACTGGAAAGGTTATTGAACGTTCTTCTAAAAATCCTAAAATGCCTACTGGAGATATCGAAATAGAAGCTCAAGAGTTTGAAGTAATCAATACAGCCAAATTAACACCGATGATTGTTGCTGATGAAACAGATGCATTAGAAGAAACAAGAATGCAATATCGTTATTTAGACTTAAGAAGACCAACTATGCAAAATAACTTAATGGTTAGACATAAGATTACGCGTAGTATTAGAGAGTATTTAGATAATCTTGATTTTGTTGATATTGAAACACCTTATTTAAATAGATCAACTCCTGAAGGAGCGAGAGATTTCTTGGTACCATCTCGTGTGCACAATGGATCATTTTATGCATTGCCACAATCACCTCAATTATTTAAACAATTATTGATGGTATCTGGTTTTGAAAAGTATTATCAAATTGCTCGTTGTTTTAGAGATGAAGATTTACGTGCTGATCGTCAAATTGAATTTACTCAAGTTGATGTTGAAATGAGTTTTATGTCTACTGAACAAATTCTTTCAATTGGTGAAGGAATGATTGCTAAAGTTATGAAAGATGTAAAAGGAATTGATATTCAATTACCATTAAAGAGAATGACTTGGCATGAAGCAATGGAAACTTATGGTATTGATAAACCTGATACACGTTTTGATTTAAAATTAGTGAATTTAAATGAAGTTGTGAAAGATGTTGATTTTGCGGTTTTTAAAAGTGCTTTAGAAGCCAATGGTCATGTTAAAGGAATGAATGTTCAAGGACAAGCAAATGATTATTCTCGTAAAAAACTTGATGCGTTGACTGAAGTTGCTAAGACATATAAAGCAAAGGGTCTAGCTTGGTTAAAACTTACTGCTGAAGGAGTTCAAGGACCAATTGCTAAATTCTTTACAGACGAACAAATGAATTCATTATTAACAGCTATGAATGCTAAGGAGAATGACTTATTATTATTTGTCAGTGATGGAAAATATGAAGTTGTTTGTGATGCTTTAGCAGCTATTAGAAATTATTTGGGTAAAGAATTAAAGTTATATGATCCAACAACTTTTGATTTCTTATGGGTTGTTGATTTCCCAATGTTTGAATATGATGATGAAACTGCACGTTATTATGCAAAGCATCATCCATTTACAAGACCAAAAGAATCAGATCTAGATAAAATTATTTCTGATCCTGAACATTGCTTAGCTGATGCATATGACATTGTTTTAAATGGTTTTGAATTAGGTGGAGGATCTCAAAGAATTTATGAACAAAGCCTACAAGAAAAAGCATTCCAAGCATTAGGATTTACACCAGAACAAATTGATTCTCAGTTTGGTTGGTTTGTAAATGCGTTCCAATATGGTACACCACCACATGGTGGATTTGCTTTAGGGTTAGATAGAATTGTTATGTTATTATGTGGTTGCGACTCTTTAAGAGATGTTATTGCATTTCCTAAAAACACAAGTGCAACTTGTCCATTATCTAAAGCACCAAATCCTGTTGATAATGCTCAATTAGGTGAATTAGGGATTGAGGTAACAGAATATGAATCAAATGAGGATGAATAAAGTTTTACAACAGATGAGTGATAGGGGAATGGATTATCTGATTATCAGTGATCCTTCTTCGATTGATTATTTAATTGATTACAAAAATAATCCTGGTGAAAGAATGTATGTTTTATTACTTTCATTAGATGGTCATCATACATTATTTATGAATCAATTATTCTATTTAGATAAAGAATTGGATATAGATATTGTTTGGTATAAAGATACTGATGATTACATATCTATGCTTGCTGATACTTTAAAAAATGCCAATTGTGTAGGTATTGATAAGTTATGGCCTGCTAAGTTTTTAATGGCTTTAATGCCTTTGAATGATGAATGTTATTTTGAACTTGGTTCAGAATGTGTTGATTGTGTAAGAATGATTAAAGATATTCAAGAACAAGAACTAATGAAAAAATCAAGTTTATTAAATGATCAAGCAATTGATCAAGTGATTGAATTATGTTCAAAAGGGAATTTAACTGAAATTGAAGTTACTGATCAAGTTACAAAAATCCTTCAATCTTTAGGTTGCGAGTCTTTCTCTTTTCCAGCGATTATTGCTTTTGGAGCGAATGGTGCTGATGGTCATCACGAAGGTGATCAAAGCAAACTCAAACCAGGAGATAGTATTGTGATAGATATGGGTGGTTTATACAAAGGTTATTGTAGTGATATGACACGCACGGTTTTTTATAAGGAAGTTAGTGAAAAACAAAGAACTGTTTATGAATTAGTGAAAAAAGCTAACGAAGCTGCTGAATCTATGATCAAACCTGGTGTTAAACTTTGTGATATTGATAAAACAGCTAGAGATATTATTAGTGAAGCTGGTTATGGAGAAAACTTTAATCATCGTTTAGGTCATTTTATTGGTAGAGATGTTCATGAATATGGTGATGTATCAGCTGCTTTTGATATGGAAGTAGAAGAGGGAATGATTTTCTCAATTGAGCCTGGAATTTATATTCAAGGAGAATTTGGTGTGAGAATTGAAGATCTTGTTTTGGTGACTAGCGATGGTTGTGAAGTTTTAAACCATTATTCTAAAGAATTAAAAATTATTGGATAAAAAAAGAACACAAATTTGTGTTCTTTTATTCTTATGCTTGAGCATTAGAGTTGTTTTGGTAATTTTCTTTGTTCATTTCATTTGCATTTTGAATGCTTGCACTTTTGTTTTGTTTGTTCTTGTTTTGTTGTTTGTTGTTTGATTTGTGACTCATTATAAACTCTCCTTTTTTTCTATTGACATTATTATTATGTGTCAATTAATAAAAATTATAAAAAATTTAAAAAAATAAATTGTTTTAATGTTTTTTTTGAAAATTATGGTAGAATAGTTAAGAGGTGATAGTGATGTTTTATTTTATTGGAATTAAAGGTTCTGGTATGGCTTCTTTAGCGACAATTCTTTATGATTTAGGTGAAGAAGTAGCAGGAAGTGATATTGATAAATATATTTTTATTGAGGAAGAATTGAAGAGACGAAATATTCCTGTTTATTCTTTTGATAAAAACAATATTAAGGATGGATATGAAGTCATTATAGGGAATGCTTTTGATAGAACAAATGAGGAAGTTTGTGCTGCATTAGATAATCCAAAAGTGATTACACATACGTATTATGACTTTTTAGGGCAATTAATGAATAAGTATGTTTCTGTAGGTATTGCAGGAACTCATGGGAAAACAACGACAACTGGGATGGCTTATCATTTGTTTAAAGAATATGATAAGACTTCTGTACTTATTGGTGATGGAACAGGACATGCGGTTGAAGATAGTAAGTATTTTATAAGTGAAACTTGTGAATATCAAGATCATTTTTTACATTACTATCCAACATATGCAATTATTAATAATATTGAAATGGATCATGTTGATTATTTTCATTCTATGGAACAATATGAACAGTCATTTGAAAACTTTGCAAATCAAGTTAAAGATACTGTTATAGTTTGGGGTGATGATCCTCATTTAAAACATTTAAATTACTCAAAAAGAGTTTTAAAGTTTGGTATTAAAGATGGTAATGATATTATTGCTAAAAACATTATTAACAATGATGATGGTTTGTCATTTGATGTTTATATTCATAATGAATTATTTGGACATTTTGCACTTCCTTTCTTTGGTATGCATATGTTATATAACTCATTGGCTGTTATTACACTTGGGTATCTTGAAAATATGGAAGCATCTTATATGCAAGAAAGATTATCAAGTTTTGATGGTGTAAAACGTCGTTATACAGTTAAGGAAGTTGGGAACAATATATATGTTGATGATTATGCGCATCATCCAACAGCAATCCGTTATGTGATTGAAGCAACACGTTCTCGTTATCCAAACAAAGAAATTGTTGCAATATTCCAGCCCGATCGTTTTTCTCGAGGTTTAAGATTTGCGAAAGAATTTGCTGAAGCAATGAACTTAGCTGATCATCCTTTCTTGGTGCATTTTCCTGAAAATGCAAAAAAGGAACCTGGGATTGATATTGATATTCATGAGATTGGTCAATATATTCAAAGAGCATCTATTATTCATGAGGATGAAGCTGCTGTTAAACAATTAGCTGCATATGATAATGTTGTTTTCTTATTTATGAGTAGCAAAGATATTTATAAATTAGAAGAACAAGTTATTGCGTATAAAGAAAGTCATTAAGTAGTGTCTTTCTTCTCTTGGAAATATATGGTATAATGGAAGAAAGTTGTAGAAAGGAGAACTTATGGACGCAAAATTAGTTTGTTACTGTATTTTAATTTTGTCTGGTGCATTTGCTTTGCTTAGTCTTGGCTTGTTATTGATTAGGATGTCTGGAGCTGTTAAAGAAGCGACTATCTTAATGAAGATTACAGAAACCACTTTAGAAAAAGTGAATCATATTTTAGATGATATTAATAATAAAATGGAAATGTTAAATGCTCCTGTTGAATTGGTTAGTGGTTTTTTTAATAAAGGTGCTTTAAAAGCTGGGTTATTCTCTGGATTGCTTGGATTAAAGTCTTTATTTAGTAGAAAAAAATAAAATAAAAAGGAAAGGTGATTTATAATGAAATTAGGTAAATTTATTTTAGGATTAGGAATTGGGGCTGCTGCTGGATTATTGTTTGCTCCTAAAAAAGGTAGTGAATTAAGAGAAGATATTAAAAGAGAATCTCTTAAAGCGTATGATAATGTTAAAAACATGACAAAAGAGGATGTTGAAGCATTATTAGGACAAACTATTGAAACAGTGAAAAGATCTGTTGATGAGTTTGATGTTGATAAGTTTAAAGAAACAACAAAAGTTAAACTTAGTGAATTAGAAGAAAAATTAGAAGAATTTGCAGCTAAGGTTAAAGAAACTGATCAATATATGCAAGTTAAAGAAGGAATTGTTGATATTACTGATAAGGTCAATTCTAAAATTGAAGAAGTGAAAACAAAAGTCTTAGAAGCGAGATTTGAAGATGATGATTTGGTTGATTTTGAAGATGAAATCGAAAATGTTGAAGATAAACTTGAAGAAATGATTGAAGAAATTAAAAACTAATGGGAAAGAATATTACTATTTATGATGTTTCTAGAGAAGCGGGTGTTTCTTTAGCGACTGTTTCTCGTGTTATCAATGGTTCTAATGTTGTGAAACCAGATACTCGCGATAAAGTTATGGATGCTATTCAACGTTTAGATTTTAAGCCTAATCAAATTGCAAGAGGTCTTGCAACAAGTAAAACAACAACGATTGCCATTGTTTTTCCTCAATCTTTATTTGCACATGTTAAAGATATGATTGGTGGAATTGGTGATACAAGTCGTCGTTTAGATTACAATGTTAGTATTTATACAACAGATGAAATTGGTGATGGTAATCCGATTGAGACTGTTATTGAAAAAGTTGTAAAATCAAGAGCTGATGGTGTTATTTTATTTAACAATGAAAAAATTGAACAAGAGATTGAATTGGTTGATAAGTATAAGATTCCTTCTGTTGTAATTGGTTCACGTGTTTCTAGTGAGTATATGGGATCTATTTTTGTTGATTCTAAGAAAATTGCTTTTGATATTATTGATTCTTATCTAAGTCTTAATAAGAATGATATTGTTTTTGTGAGTCCTAAGGATAATCTTATTAAAACTGATGATATGATTTCTGGAATACAAGAAGCTTATCAAAAACATAATCTTGTTTTTGATAAAGAGAATAAAATCATTCATACATCAACACATTATGAAAAAAGTTATCCTCAATTCTTAGAGTATTTCAAAACTCATAAGCCTGATGTTGTATTTGCTGGATATGATAAGGAAGCTGTTGCTGTTGTAAATGCTGCTGTTGATAACAACATTAAGATTCCTGATGATATGGAAGTTATTGGTATGATGAATACAAGCTATGCATTAATGTGTAGACCTTCATTAACGTCTGTTCATGTTCCTGTTTATGATATGGGTGCTTTAGCAGTTCGTTTATTAACAAAAATCTTAAATGAAGAAGAAATTGATTCTAAGGAAGTTCCTGTTCAACATCTTCTAATGCCAAGAGCAACAACAAAATAATAAATTGAAAGTATAATGTCTTATTTAAGATTTTATACTTTTTCTTTTTTATAAGTGGTTTGATTTTTTTGCTAATTTGTATTATGTGTCGAATTATGGTAGAATTTCGAAGATGGGAAAGAGAGGCTATTATGGAAAAATATTTTCAATATATAAAAGATTCTAAACTTGGAAAAGTAACATTAGCTATATTAGGACTTATTTGTATTATGGCTACATATTGTTTTATACAGTTAAATGTTTATATACCAACAATGTTTTTGGTTATTGGAATTGTTGTTTTTTTAGTGATTGTTGGTTTATTATGGCTTGCACATTATAAAAAGCCAAAGCTTGCTATTGTTATAGAACTTATTGTATGTGGGTGTTTAATATTTGGAGTTTTTGCAACTCAAAAAGTTATTGGTTTCGTTAACAAAGTTACCGAAGGTAAAGAAGTAGAAACAGTTGCAATTGTTGCTTTAAAAGATTCAACAATTACAAAAGATCAAGACTTTAAAAAGTTGAATTTAGCTTATGTAAAAGATGATGAAAATGCATATAAGCGTTCTGCTGAAATATTAAAGGATAATAATAAAACTGTATCTAAGGAAGTTTCATATGAGAATATGAAAAAAGCATATGAAGATTTAAAGAATAAAAAAGTTGATCTTTTGGTATTAACAAACTTAGGGAAAAGTGATTTATCTGAGATTGATGAAAATTATAATGCCAATATTAAAGTTATTCTTTCTAAAGATTATGTTTTAGAAGCTGTTAAGACAAAGAAAGTTGATATTTCTAAAGAACCATTTACTGTTTATTTTCAAGGTGCTGATTTATCATCTGGTGATAATATTAATTCTGTTGGGAGAGGTGATGTTAATATTTTATTAACTGTTAATCCTGAGACAAAGAAAGTGAATATGCAAGTTGTTCCTAGAGATTTATTTGTTTATATTCCTGCTAAAAATGCAAGTAGTAAGTTGTCTTATAGTGGATGGTGGGGTGGTATCCAATCATCAATAGCGAGTATTGAAAAAGCATTGGACATTGAAATTAACTATTATGCAAAGATTAATTTCACGGGTTTAACAGATTTGGTTGATGCTTTGGGTGGCGTAAAAGTTTACAGTCATTATACTTATAGCGCTGATGGATATAACTTTACAAAAGGAATTAATGAAGTTAATGGTGAAAAGGCATTAACTTTTGCAAGAGCAAGAAAGATGCTTCCTTTAAATGAAAGATCACGTGGTTATCAACAAATGGAACTTATTAAAGGGATTTTTGCAAAGTTTGCTCAAGAACCTTCATATAATCACGCTATGAGTGTGATTGATTCATTAGAAAATAATTTTACAACAAATTTTCCTAAAGAAGATTTTATGAAGGCTTATGAACTGGTTGTTGATTTATTACCTAAACTTCAAACAATGGAAAATCATTCTATTGATGGAGAGTATAAATGGCATAATGATGAAGTTCAAAAAGCAAACTATCTTTATTATTTCTATCCAAGTGATGGAGAATTAAAAGCAGTTAAGGAAAGAATTGATAATGTTTTAAATGGAAAATAGTGATATAAAATGTTTATATATTAGGTTTGGTATTGACTTCATAATTGAAATCTAATATGATAAGAATACAGCAATGAAAGAGATAAGTAATTATATTGTTTTGAATAAGAGAACTTGTGGTTGGTGAAAACAAGTCAAAAGATATAATGAATACACTCTGGAGCATCTAAGTGCAAAGCTTAGACGGTGATGTACCGTTATCAACAAGAGAGTATGCTAATAGCATAAATAAAGGTGGTACCGCGAGAATTCGTCCTTTGATGAATTCTTTTTTATATTATAAGGAGGAATATTATGAATATTTATGATGATTTAATGTGGCGCGGATTGATTAAAGATGTAAGTTCAGATGATTTAAAAGAAAAATTAAATAAAGGTGGAATGACTTTCTATATTGGAACTGATCCAACTGGTGATAGTTTACATATTGGACATTTCTCATCATTTTTAATTAGTAAGAGATTAAAAGATGCAGGTCATAATCCAATTTTATTGGTTGGTGGTGCAACTGGATTAATTGGTGATCCTAAACCAGATACTGAAAGACCTATGATAACAAGAGAACAAGTTCAACATAATTTTGATTGTTTAAAGAAGCAAGCTCAAGATTTGTTTGGATTTGAAGTTGTTAATAACTATGATTGGTCTAAAGATATTAACTTTATTGATTTCTTAAGAGATTATGGGAAATACTTTAATATCAATTATATGCTAGGAAAAGATATTGTAAAAAGAAGATTAGATTTAGGTATTACATATACTGAATTTTCATATATGATTATGCAAGCTATGGATTTTTATTGGTTATATGAAAATAAAGATTGTCATATGCAAGTTGCTGGGCAAGATCAATGGGGGAATATCACTGCTGGTATTGAATTAATTAGAAAGAAATCTGGTAAAGAAGCATTTGGATTTACTATGCCGTTACTTACAAAGAGTGATGGAACTAAGTTTGGTAAAACAAATGGCCATGCTATATGGTTAGATAGAGAAAAAACTTCACCATATGAAATGTATCAGTTCTTTATTAATTCTGAAGATGAAAAAGTTATTGATTACTTAAAATTCTTAACATTCTTATCTAAAGAAGAAATTGAAGATTTAGAAGAAAAAAACAAAACACAACCACACTTAAGAGAAGCTCATCAAGCACTTGCTAGAGAAGTTATTACTTTTGTTCATGATGAAGAAGCTTATCAAGAAGCTTTGGATATCAGTCAAATGTTATTCTCTGGACAAATTCAAAATTTGACATTAGCTCAAGTTCAATCTTGTTTTAATGGTGTTGCTAGCATTGATATGAATGAAGATACACAGATTTTAAATGTTTTGGTGCAAGTAGGGGCTGCTTCTTCTAATCGTGAAGCAAGACAGTTTGTGACTGGAGGATCTGTGCTAATTAATGGTGAAAAAGTAACAGATGTTGAATTCATTGTAAAAAAAGAAAATGCTTTTGGTAAAGAAGCGACTGTTATTAGACGTGGTAAGAAAAATTATTATGTTATTAATCATAAATAGGAGAAGAGTATGAAAAAATTATTAGGTTTAGCTTTAGCGTTATTATTATTGGTAGGATGTTCTTCAGGAACAACAACTAACAACAATACTTCAACTAACAATACTTCTACAACTTCAAACGTTGTTGAAAATGGAGACTATACAAAGATTGATTTTGTTGGAAAATTGGATGGAGTTGCATTTAATGGTGGAACTTCTAAAAATTATCCTTTAGAAATTGGTTCAGGAACTTTTATTGATGGATTTGAAGATCAAATTATTGGTGTGAAAAAAGGTGGAAAGAAGACAATTAAGGTAACTTTCCCTAAAAATTATCAAAGTACTGACTTAGCAGGTAAAGAAGTAACATTTGATATTACAGTTAATGAACTTTACAAAAAAGTAAAATAATGAGTCTTTTTGACTCATTTTTTATTTTTTATGATATAATACTAGCGGTGATGAAATTGGATGGAATATTATTAGTTCATAAAGAAGCGGGTATGACAAGTCATGATGTTGTCTTTAAAGTGAGAAAATTATTACAAACAAAGAAGGTTGGTCATTGTGGGACTTTGGATCCTGATGCGACTGGTGTTCTTGTTTTATGTGTAGGAAAAGCAACAAAAGCTATTCAGTTTTTAACATGTGATCAAAAGGAATATATTGCAACTTTATCTCTAGGGAAATTTACGGATACATATGATGCAAGTGGAACAGTACTTAGAGAGAAAAAGTTTGAGGGTGTTGATAATGTAAAAGAAGTTCTTGATTCTTTTTTAGGTCAACAAAAACAAATGCCACCGATTTATTCGGCAATTAAAGTCAATGGTAAGAAATTGTATGAATATGCTAGAAATAATGAAGAGGTCAAGATAGAACCTAGAGATATAAATATATTAGATATTGAATTAATAAATCAGATAGATAATGAAATCACATTGAGGTTTTATTGTTCTAAAGGGACATATATTCGTTCTTTATGTGTAGATATTGCTGAAAAGTTAGGATATCCTGGACATATGTCGAGATTAATTCGAAGTCAGTCAGGAATGTTTTGTTTAAAAGATTGTGTAACATTGGATGATATTGCGAATAATCGATTTAGAATGTTAAGCATAGAGGAAGCATTTGCTGATTATGAAAAGTATGTTATTGATGATGAAAATATTGTCTATCATGGTAAGCTTATTAAAAGTGATATTGATCATAATGTGGTTGTGGTCAATAAAGAGCAAAAGGTATTGGCTGTGTACGGACCTGATGGTCATGGATATTTAAAGAATATAAGGGGTTTATTTTAATGGAAGTTATTTATTTAAATGGACAACAATTGAATATAAATGAACCTATTTGTACAGCATTAGGTTTCTTTGATGGATTACATATTGGTCATATGGCTTTGATTAAGGAAGTTATTAAAGAAGCAGATGAAATGGGTTATAAGAAAGCATTAATGACTTTTGATCATCATCCTTTATATATTTTAGGGGTTATGAAGGAAGAACAATATTTAACAACTATGGATGATCGTATTCGTATCTTAGAAGAAATGGGACTAGATTATTTGTTTGTTATTGAGTTTACAAAAGAAGTTGCAGCATTAAAACCATTAGACTTTATTCAAAAATATATTATATCCCAAAATGTTAAACATGTTGTATGTGGTTTTGATTTTAAATTTGGAGATAAGAATTCTGGTAATTCACAAACATTAAAAGATTGTCATGAGTTTAAAACAAGTGTTATTGATGAAGTTATGTTTCATAATCAAAAGATATCTTCAACACGTATTCGTGATATCTTACAAAAAGGTAATATTAATGAGATTAATCATTTATTAGGAAGAGAGTATTGTATATCTGGTAAGGTTATAAAGGGGAGACAAATTGGAAAGACAATTGGATTTCCTACTGCCAATGTTGATTATAATGCCTATTTCTTACCTTGTGGTGGAGTTTATGCAACAAAAGTATATTTAGATGATGAAGTGTTTATAGGAATGTGTAATATTGGTTATAATCCAACATTTGTTGCATTAGATAAACCTTCTTTAGAAGTCTTTATATTAGATTTTAATAGAAACATTTATGGTTGTGATCTGCATGTTGAATTCTATCATTTAATCCGTAAAGAACAAACTTTTTCTTCGAAAGATGAGTTGGTTAAACAATTATATAATGATCAAGAATATGTCAGAGCATATTTTAAAACATAAGATTAAAATTCTTGTGTTTTTTTACAAAAAGACTTGCCTTGAAGTCTACTTAAAGGTTTATAATAGATTTAGAGGTGATGATACAATGACAATAGCTGAAATAAGTAAAAAGTATAATATTTCCACAGATACACTAAGATACTATGAAAGAATTGGACTTATCCCTCCAGTTCATAGAAATGCTAGTGGATATCGTGATTATGATGCTGAAGATGAAGAGTGGATATTTTTTATTTTGGCAATGAGAAGTGCAGGTATTTCAGTAGAATCTTTGATTGAGTATATAACTTTATTTCAAAATGGAGTTGATACAATTCCGGCAAGAAAACAAATTCTTGTTGATCAAAGAGATTTACTTGAGTTAAAAATAAAAGATATGCAAAAAGTGTTAGATCGATTAAATCATAAAATTGATGGTTATGAAGATAGGTTATTAAAATATGAAGGAAAGTTATATAAAAAAGAATAGGGGACTATTCTTTTTTGCTTAAATAAAATGATAATGCTCCAAGTAAGTTAGCATCATTATGTAGTAAACATGATTGAATGATAGGTTCGTGTTGGTCTTCTTTGTACTTATCTCTAAGTGATGAAAATTGTTCTTGAATAGTTTTGATAAGCAAAGGTTGTTCACTGATTCCGCCACCTATACAAACAATATCTAAATCTAATATATAATCTAAATTATATATCATAAAAGCTATTTCACGACAATATTTTTCAAATAATAACAAAGCTTCTTTCTTTGTATGAATTAAAGAAAAAACTGTCGCACCATCATTTGAACAATTTAGAACTTCACTAAGTTCTTTAATTAATATATTTGCATTATTATGAGCACCAAAGTTTGTCATTGTTTGATAATCTTGATTCATAGGCATTAAGATACTACCAATTTCACCAGCTTTATGATGAGGGCTTTCTATAATGTGTTGATTCATAATAAGCGTTCCACCAATGCCACTGCCTAAAACCATCAAAAGGGCATTTTGAGCATCAATTAGATGACCTTTCCACATTTCACCAAGAGCAGCACATTTGGCATCATTACAAACTGTAATAGGTCTTTTAACAAATTCAAAAAGTTCTTGTACAATATTATGTTGTGCTAAAAAAGGGAGTAAGGTAATTGCTTCAATGTCTCCTGTTTGACTGTTTATTAAACCAGGCATACTTATCGCAATTCCTTCAACATCATCTTTTACAAGTTCTAAAATACTTTGATAAAAGCAATGAATATCTGTTTTCACAGTTTCATATTTATCTTTACTTATACATTCACCTTTGATAGTAAAATAACCATATTTTGTATAAGTACCACCAATATCAATAACCAAATACATAAAATCACCTCATATCTCTATTTTATCATGCTTATTCATTAACGCAATTTATTTTAAAAAATTCTTGACTTAGAGTGTACTCCAAGTGATATTCTTATTTTGAAAAGAGGAGAGATTTATGAAAAAAACATTATATTTGATGAGACATGGACAAACATTGTTTAATGTAAGAAAGAAGATTCAAGGATGGTGTGATGCTCCATTAACTGAATTAGGACAAAATCAAGCAAAAATTGCAGCATTATATTTCAAAAATCATAATATTATTTTAGATCATGCTTATTGTTCAACTTCTGAAAGAGCAAGTGATACATTAGAACTTGTGACTTCGATGCCATATGTTCGTTTGAAAGGTTTAAAAGAATGGAATTTTGGAACTTTTGAAGGAGAAAGTGAAGACTTGAATCCACCAAGACCATATGGTGATTTCTTTGTGACTTTTGGTGGTGAAGGTGAACTTGCTATGCGTCAAAGATTAAATGATACTTTAAGTGGAATTATGAAAAAAGATGATCATGAAATTGTTTTAGCAGTTTCACATGGTGCTGCATGTCGTGGCTTTATGCGTTATTGGGAGAAGAATCAACAAGTTGATCAAAAAGAAAGATTAGGAAATTGTTGTATTTTAAAATTCGAATATGAAAATGATGAGTTTGCACTGGTAGAAATTATTAACCATAACTTTGATTCGATTATGAAGTGATGAGAATTTCATCACTTCTTTGTTTATCTCAAGAAGACACTATGGTATAATTGAAAAACGGGGTGATACAATGAATTTAGATGAATTATTAAATCCTAATCAAAAAGAAGCAGCAACTTATCTTGATTCTCATTTGAGAATTATTGCAGGTGCTGGAAGTGGGAAAACAAGAGTTTTAACATATCGTATTGCATATTTGATTGAAAACATTGGTATTGAACCACGTCATATCTTAGCGATTACTTTTACAAATAAAGCAGCTAATGAAATGAAAGAGAGAGTTATTTCATTATTGGGAGAATATGCTTCTGGTGCTTTGTTATGTACAATCCATTCATTATGTGTACGTATTTTAAGACAACATATTCGTGCTTTGAATTATCCTAATAATTTCGTCATTATGGATGAAGAAGATCAAAAGGCATTGTTGAAAAAGCTCTTTAAAGAGTTACAAATAGATCCTAAAACAATGAGTTATAAGAGTTGTATCAATTACATATCAACATGTAAGATGGGTGGCGTTAGCCCTGAACGTGCTAGGTCATTTGCTGGTGATTTTATTGGCGAACAGAAAAAAGCTCAAGTTTATGCTGATTATGAAAAATATAAAGAAGAACGTTTTATGTTAGATTTTGATGATTTATTATTAAAAGCAGTAGAATTATTTGAAAAGTTTCCTGATATTTTGGATAGATGGCAACGTCAATTTCAATATATACATGTTGATGAATTTCAAGATGTTGGTGAAATAGACTATAAACTTATTCAATATTTATCTGGTCAATCTGTATTATGTGTAGTTGGTGATCCAGATCAAACAATCTATTCATTTAGAGGTTCTGATGTTAATTTTATTATGAACTTTGATAAAGATTATCCAAGTGTTAAAACAGTTATATTAGATCAAAATTATCGTTCTACGAAAACAATCTTAGATATTTCTAATAATCTTATTAGAAAAAACAAGAATAGATTAGAAAAAGAATTATTTACTCAATTAGATGATGGACCAAAAGTTATTCATTATTCTGGGGTTGATGAAGAAGCAGAAGCAAATTATATCTGTGATACAATAGAGGACATTATTGCTAAAGTTGAGGGTGTTAATTATCATGATTTTGCAATATTATATCGTGCTAATTATTTATCTCGTTCTTTTGAACAAAAATTAATTCAAAGACAAATAGATTATA
The DNA here is from genome assembly GCA_036639875.1 of Coprobacillus sp. Classification (GTDB taxonomy): domain Bacteria; phylum Bacillota_I; class Bacilli_A; order Erysipelotrichales; family Coprobacillaceae; genus JAVWHX01. The sequence goes on along the minus strand of JAVWHX010000001.1, from coordinate 55,091 downwards.
AGATATTTGGTGGTTTAAAGTTCTTTAATCGTAAAGAAATAAAAGATGCTTTAAGTTATATTCGTTTAATGGTTGTTGGTGATGATTTATCTTTTGACAGAATTGTCAATGTCCCGGCAAGGGGGATTGGTGAAAAGACATTAGATAAAATTCATCGTGTTGCGATTGAATATGGAATCACTAATTATGAAGCGTTATGTTTGTATAGTGATGAAATGGGTCTTTCTACTAAGGTTAGAAATCAACTTATTGATTTTGTAAAATGTATTGAAAAAGCAAAACAAGCTGCTTTGCCATTACATGAAGTTTTTGAAAGTTTATTGATTGATTTAGGTTATTTTCAAATGCTTAAAAATGATCAAGATGATAATCGTATTCAAAACTTAATGGAGTTAAAAGCATCTATTTCTAATTATCTGAATACACATCCAGATACTCCAACATTTGAAAGTTATCTTCAAGATATTGCTTTATATACTTCTCAAGATGATGTTTTTGATGATGAATATGTTTCTTTGATGAGTATTCATATGGCTAAGGGATTAGAGTTTAACTATGTTTTTGTGGTGGGGTTATCACAAGATGTTTTCCCTAGTTTTAGAAGCTTATCTGAGGGTGGTGAAGAAGGTATGGAAGAAGAACGACGTTTGGCTTATGTGGCTTTTACAAGAGCTAAGAAACGTTTGTATTTAACTGATAGCCAAGGATTTAATTTTATTACAAATTCACCAAAAATGGCATCACAGTTTATTGATGAAATTGGTAGTGACAAAGTAGAACATGTTGGAAATCCTTCTAAATTTAAATCAAGAGATTATCTTCAATTAGGTGAAACGATTGAAGAGATGATTGGTGATAATGAAGTGACTGAGTGGAGACAAGGGGATTTTGTTGAACATGATGTTTTTGGTAAGGGAGTTATAGTAAAAGTGAATGCAAATACTGTTGATATTGCATTTTCTATGCCACATGGTTTAAGAACTCTTATGGCTCATCATAAAGCTTTAAAAAAGTTGTCGAATTAAAGTCAAATCTAAGGATTTGATTTTTCTTTTTATAAGGAAATATGTGATAAAAAATGAAAGTTATTGTCTTTCTTAATTTTTTGTCTTTATTGTTTTATTCATAGGTATTTTTTGGTATAATGAGAAAATGAAATGGAGTGTATTTATATGTCATTTGAAAGATTACAAGAAATAAAGAAATTACTTAATGAATACAATTATCAATATTATGTTTTAGATAATCCTAGTGTTTCTGATCAAGAGTATGATCGCTTAATGCAAGAATTGCAAAATATAGAATTATCACATCCTGAATGGGTGACAACTGACTCTCCTAGTCAAAGAGTTGGAGGACAAGTTTTAGATAATTTTACAAAAATCACACATCAAAGAATGATGTTATCACTTGGAAACTGTTTTAACGAAGAAGAACTTTATGTTTTTGATGATAAAGTTAAAGAAGTTTATCCAAATGCTGAATATGTTTGTGAATTAAAGTTTGATGGTTTAGCTGTTTCTTTGGTTTATGAAGATGGTCAACTTCAATATGCTGCTACACGTGGTGATGGGACAACTGGTGAAGATATTACACATAATGTCAAAACAATCAAATCAGTTCCTTTGAGTATTGATTATGATGGTGATTTTGAAGTTCGTGGTGAGATTATTATGCCAAAGAAAACATTTAATGAATTAAATAAACAAAAAGAAGAAGCAGGAGAAGCGTTGTTTGCAAATCCTCGAAATGCAGCAGCTGGAAGTGTGAGACAACTTGATTCATCAATTGCTGCAAAAAGAAAGCTTGATGCTTATTTATATATGGTTCCAACTGCTCAAGAAGTAGGCTGTACAACACATAAAGAAGCATTAGATTATATTTCTAAGTTAGGTTTTAAAACAAGTTCTCTTACAAAAGTGTGTTCTTCAATTAAAGAGGTTTGGGCTTTTATAGAAGAAATGACTGCCAAAAGAGATGAACTGCCTTATGAAATAGATGGTATTGTTGTTAAGGTTAATGATTTGTCGTGGCAAGAAAGAATTGGGTATACTGCTAAAGTTCCTAAATGGGCAATTGCATATAAATTTCCTGCTGAAGAAGTTGTTACAAAACTAAAAGATATCATTTTTACAATTGGTCGTACTGGTCAAATTACACCTAATGCTGTTTTAGAACCAGTAAGAGTTGCAGGGAGTACTGTTCAACGAGCAACTTTACATAATGAAGATAATGTTAAGAATAAAGATATTAGAATTGGTGATTATGTTGTTGTTAGAAAAGCAGGCGATGTTATTCCTGAAGTTGTTCGTTCTTTAACTGAACGAAGAGATGGAACAGAAGAAAAATTTGAAATGATTAAACAATGTCCTCATTGTGGTAGTGAATTGATAAGAAAAGATAATGAAGCGGCTTATTATTGTTTAAATGAACATTGTGATTTTAAAAAGATTGAAAAGATTATTCATTTTGCATCAAGAGATGCCATGAATATTGATGGTTTAGGTGAAAAGATTATTGAGCAGTTCTATAATCTTGATTTTGTTAAGTCTATTGAAGATATTTATGATTTACATAAGCATTCTCATGAGATTATGGAGATTGAAGGATTTGGTCAAAAATCAATGGATAATCTTGTTAATGCGATTGAAAAGAGTAAAGAGAATTCTATGGAGAAGTTATTGTTTGGTCTTGGTATTAAAGGAATTGGTGCTAAGATGGCTGATAATTTATCAAAGGAATTTAAAAATATTGATGCTTTGTTAGATGCTAGTGATGAAAGACTTTTATCTATTAAAGATGTTGGTGAGACTATTGTTCAATCAATCAATGATTTTAGAAATGATTCAATGAGTCAACAACTTCTTATGAATTTAAAGTCTATTGGCTTGAATATGGAATATCTTAAAGATACATCAATTATCTTAGAAAGTATATTTAATGGAAAAACAGTGTGTGTAACGGGAACACTTGAATTGATGTCACGTAAAGAAATTAAAGATTATTTAGCGAGATTAGGTGCTAATGCTACGGGTAGTGTTTCTAAGAGCACGGATTACTTGATCTGTGGACGAGATGCTGGTAGTAAACTAGAAAAGGCCAATGCTTTAGGTGTGACTGTTTTAACTGAGGAAGAGTTTAAGAAGGAGGTTGGAATATGAAAAAGATAGGTATATTATGTTTGGTTATGTTTTTACTTGTTGGTTGTAGCCAAGCTCAAGAAAACATAAAAGAACAAACTGGTAGTGATACAGCTTCAATGGATTCTTTTGAAAGTGGTTATTATAGGATTGTTGATTTTGGTGGAAGTAAGTTACGTGAAAATTTTTATTTAAATTTTAGTGCAACAAGTGATTTTCAAACAATTGGAAGAGGACTTCAAATTTTATCTTCTAATTATTTCTCTACTTCTTCTCATTATATGAGTGAGGGTCAATATTTTGATTTGGATCAAAGAAGTGCGTTACTTAAACGTGATGCTGATGTAAATAAATATCCTTACTCTTTACAATCACCTAAAGGTGAAACAATTGATGGAATAACAGATCCTATTATGGTTTCTAATATTCAAGAACAAAATTATTATATCAAGGATGGTAGTAATTATGTTCTAAAAGGGATTTCTTTAGCTGTTATACTTGATCCTAGAAAAAGTAATAATGATTCATTAGATACTCCTATGAGTGATAAGACAATTGAAGATTTTGGTGAACAGTGTATTGAAAAGTTATATAAGTATATTAGAAATGATGATGCTTTTAAAGAGGTTAAAGATTTACCAATTTTGATTACTGTTTTTAAAGCAACAGATACTACCAACAGTACTTTTGATGGAAATTATATTTTAGAGAGTTATTGTGATAAAGAAGTTGGTAAGATTAGAACTGTTGATCATGAGAATGTTCTTTTTACAAGTGCAAGAGCAAATGAAATTGATAAAACAACAGCTTCTGAATTTGATATTATTAAGACAAGTTTAAAAGAGGCATCGCAAGAAGCAGTTGGATTTATGGGTGAAGCAAAGTATGAAAATGGCGAGATTAAATCAATGGTTATTACTGCGAATTTAAATATAAAAACATATACTGAACTTTTATATTTATCATCGATTATAGCTGATAATATCAATTCTAAGTTTACTAATGATTTTAGTATTAAAGTATTGGTTAATTCTCAAGATAAACTTCAAGCAGTGATTATAAAAGAAAAAGGTAAAAGTGCAAAAACATACCCTTTATATTAGGAGGAAACATATGAGTGATGTAAATGAAATGTTAAAAGATTTAGGAAGAAAAACGATGTTTAATGTATCTGATGAAGAAATGGATGCATTGGTTGAAGAGTATAATGTTTTTATGAGTCATGTTCAAGCCTTAGAAGTGATTGATACAGATGGGGTTGAGCCTTTGGCTTTTCCTTATATTATTGAAACTTCTTATTTGAGGGAAGATGAACCTAATCATGTGATTAGTAGAGAAGATGCATTAAAGAATGCATCTAGTGTACTTGATAATCAAATCAAAGTACCTAAGGTGGTAGGATAATGATTCAATATAGTATAGAACAATTACAAGAATTGTTTTCATCAAAACAATTAGATAAAAAAGCATATTATGATGAATTATTTCAAGAAATTGAAGTTCAACAAAAAAGATTAAATGCTTTTGTTACAATAACAAAAGAACAAGCATATAAAGATTTAGAAAATGCTCAATATGATGATGTATTAAATGCTATTCCTTATGTTTTAAAAGATAATTATAATACAAAAGGAATTAAGACAACGGCATCTAGTCGTATGTTAGAGAACTATGTTCCTATTTATAATGCTCATGTTGTTGAATTGTTAAATCAACATGGTGTGTGTTTAACTGGTAAAGCATCAATGGATGAACTCGCTATGGGTGGAACAAACAAATCTGCATTAACTGGACCTGTTTATAATCCTTGGGATTCAACACGTATTGCGGGGGGATCATCTGGTGGTAGTGCTGCATTGGTAGGAAGTGGAGTGGTTCCATTTGCTTTAGGAAGTGATACTGGTGATTCAATTAGAAAACCTGCAGGATTTTGTGGGGTTGTTGGGTTTAAGCCAACGTGGGGTCGTATTTCGCGTTATGGAGTTATTCCATATGCATCTAGTTTGGATCATGTAGGAGCTTTTACAAGAAATGTACGAGATATGGCAATTGTGATAAAAGCACTTGCTGGGAGAGATGATCATGATATGACTTCTAGTTATCGTGAAGTAGAAGATTATATTGGTTCATTGACTGATTCTATTCAGGGAATCAAGGTTGCTGTATTAAAGAATGTTAGTGATGAAATTAGAAATAAGGATGTTAAGAATAATTTTGAGATGGTTGTTGGTAAACTTAAGGAATTGGGGGCTGAGGTTTCTGATGTGACGATGCCTACTGATTTAATGAGAACATTGCTTCCTACGTATACAATTATTGCAAACTCTGAAGCAACATCTAATCATTCTTGTTTAGATGGTATTAAATATGGTAATAGACAAGATGGAGAAACAACAGATGATGTTATGATAAATTCTAGAACTCATGGTTTTGGTGATCATATCAAAAGACGTTTTATTCTTGGTAATCTTGCACTAGCAACTGAAAATCAAGAAAGAATGTTTAGAAAAGCACAAAAAGTAAGAAGATTGGTTGTTGAAGAATTAAATAAGATTTATCAAGATTATGATATTATTTTAACTCCTAATGGTGGTGGTATTGCACCAAAGGTTGATGAAGCAACTGATGATCGATTAAGTGATGAATATTTAATTTTAGAAAATCATTTAGCATTAGCTAATTTTGCTGGGACTCCTAGTCTTTCTATGCCTAGTGGTTTTGTTGATAAAATGCCAATTGCAATTAATTTAACTGGACGTATTTTTGAAGAACAAACAGTTCTTAATGTTGCCTATGCTTTAGAAAATGCATTAGGTTTAAAAAATCAATTTTCAAGGGAGGGGTAGAAGATGAATTTTGAACAAGTTATTGGATTAGAAGTTCACTGTGAACTTAAAACTCATTCTAAGATGTTTTCTGCTTCACCTGTTACTTTTGGAGAAGAAGTCAACACAAAAATCAATGAAGTTGATATGGGAATGACTGGAACTATGCCGGTTTTAAATAAACGTGGTGTTGAATTTGCAATTAGAGTTTGTCATGCTTTACATATGGAAATTGATGAACTGTTATGTTTTGATAGAAAGAATTACTATTATTCTGACTTACCTAAAGGTTTTCAAATCACTCAAGATAAAAGACCTATTGGTAGAAATGGATATATGGATATTGAAGTTGACGGTGTTATTACACGAATTGAAATTGAAAGATTACATATGGAAGAAGATACTGCTAAACAATTTCACTTTGATGATTATTCATTGATTGATTATAATCGTGCTGGTATTCCTCTTATCGAAATTGTTACAAGACCTAATATAAGAAGTGGGGCTCAAGCGGCTGCTTACTTAGAAAAATTACGTCAAATCTTCTTATATACTGATGTTTCTGATGCGAAAATGGAAGAAGGATCAATGCGTTGTGATGTTAATATATCATTACGTCCTTATGGTAGTGATAAGTATGGAATCCGTACTGAAATAAAGAATTTGAATTCTATTTCTAATGTTCAAAAAGCAATTGAATTTGAGGCTTTAAGACAAGAAAAAGTATTAATTCAAGGTCAAGAAGTTTTACAAGAAACAAGACGTTTTGATGAAGAAAAGAAAGAAACAATTATGATGCGTGCAAAAGGCGATGCAGTTGATTATAAATATTATACTGAACCAAATATTTTACCAATTAGAATTTCACATCAATGGGTAGAAGATATTAAAAATCAATTACCAATGTTTGCTGATGAAAGAGAAGCATTATATATAAATAAACATGGTTTACCTAAAACAGATGCTCATATTTTGGTTTCTAATAAAGAAGTTTCAGATTTTTATGAAAAAGTTATTATATCTTGTCAAGAATATAAATTGATATGTAACTGGTTGTTAGGAGAAGTTCAAGCATACTTAAATAAGGAAAATATAACTTTAAGTGAAACAAAGTTAACTCCTGAGTATTTAGCAAAAATGATTTCTTTTATCCAAGATGGAATCATTTCTTCAAAACAAGCAAAGATTGTTTTTGAGTGTTTAATAAATGAAGGAAAAGATCCAGAAGTGATTATTGAAGAAAAAGGAATGAAACAAATTTCTAATCCTGATGAACTTAAAAAGATTATTAATGAGATATTGGATGTTAATGAACAATCTATTCAAGATTATGCTGCTGGTAAAGATAGAGCAGTTGGATTCTTAGTAGGACAAATCATGAAAAAGACTGGTGGACAAGCAAATCCATCTATGACAAGTCAAATTCTTATTTCTTTATTAAAGGAAAGAACTCAATAATATTCTATACATTTCTCTTAAATTTTGGTAGAATGTAAGAAGGTTGGTGATAAATATGGCAAAAAAATTTGAATTTGATGATGAGAATGAATCTAATGTTGAAAACAATAGTTTTGATGAATCATTTATAACAGATGATTTTAGTAAAAATCAACAATCTCAAATAAAAGAAGATACAATTGAATATGTTGAAGAAAGCAATGATGGAGATGATTCTCTTATGGCTAAAAAGAAGAAAAAGTTTGTATGGAAATGGTGGCATTACGCTTTAATAGGTTTAAGTGTTATTTTCATAGTTTTTATGGTTTATATTTTTGCAGTATCAAGTAATGAAGGTCCTGTTTATGGAAATAGATGTGCTGGATTAGAAACTGAAATCAATAAAGATTTACGTACTGCTGCAGCAACAACTGTGAAAGAAAAATATTCTGAAATCAAAGATATTACTTTAGATATTGAATGTAAACAGTTAAAGGTTGATATTATCTATAAAGAAAAAATGGATACTAAGAAAGCTCAAAAGATTGCTGAAGAGGCTGTTAAAACTTTAGATGATTTAGTAGGAAAAACGAAAGAAGAAGGAAAGACATATAGTACTTTATTTGGGTATATAAATAATGCTCCTCAATATGAAGTGAATTTGTTTTTAGAGTCAACTGATTCTTCAGATTTTCCGATTTATGGAACAAAACACACACAAAATGATGAGTTCTCATATACACTTGCTTCAGTAAAAGATGAGACTTCTAAAGAGGCAGCACAAGAAACATTAAAGGATAAAAAATAAACGGGCATTGCTCGTTTTTTTTGGGAGGAAGAGAAATGCAAAAGAATGAATATTTAGAAGGAAAGTGTATTGATTATACACATGATGCACAAGGAGTTGTTAAGATTGATAATTTCCCTGTTTTTGTTAAGGGATTATTGCTTGATGAGGTTGCAAAGATTAAGATTATTAAAGTTGTTAAGAATTATGCAATTGGAAGATTGATTGAAATTATTGAAAGAAGTCCTTATCGTTGTGAACCTAAGTGTCCTTTGTTTATACAATGTGGTGGATGTCATATTCAACATTTAACTGTTGAAGGACAACAAGCTTTTAAAACAAAAAGAATTAATGATACTTTAAAACGTATTGGTCATTGTGATGTGGAAGTTCTTCCTTGTTTAATGATGGATGAATCTTGGTATTATAGGAATAAAGTACAAGTACCTGTAGGGTTTCAAAAGAATAAAATAGTAACTGGTTTCTATAAACAACATACAAATGATATCATTCCTATGGAGACATGTTATATTCAAAATGATGAATCTAACTTATTAGTCAAAAGAGTAAAAGAATTATTAATACAAGTTGGAGAAATTCCTTATGACAAAGTCAAACGTGTTGGTAATATTAGACATATTTTGGTTAAATCAGCTCATACTACTAAAGAATTAATGTTAGTGCTTATTACTTCTAAGAATAATGTAAAAGGTATGGAAATGATAAAAGAAACTCTTGTTAAAGAATTTCCACATCTTACAAGTATTGTACATAATATTAATAAGAGATATGATAATGTTATTTTAGGACATGAAAATCGTACATTATATGGTAATGGTTATATTGAAGATGTTTTATTAGGAAATACTTATCGTATTTCTACTCAATCATTCTATCAAGTGAATCCAATTCAAGTAGAAACATTATATAAGAAAGCTATTGAATTTGCTGATTTTAAAAAGGATGATATTGTCATTGATGCTTATTGTGGAATAGGGACAATTGCTCTTTCATTAGCGCAATATGTTAACAAAGTATATGGCGTTGAAGTTATCCAACAAGCAGTGAAAGATGCTAAACAAAATGCTAAAAGAAATCATATTGAGAATGTTGAGTTTGCCTGTCAAGATGCTGGAGACTTTATGATTGAATTTGCTGAAAAGGATATAAAAGTCGATGTTGTTATGATTGATCCACCAAGAAAAGGATGTTCACCTTTATTCTTAGAACAATTATTAACTTTATCACCTGATAAGATTGTTTATATTTCTTGTGATGTTGCTACTCAGGCAAGAGATATTGCTTATCTTCAAGAAAATGGATATAAGGCAGATATTTGTCAACCTGTTGATATGTTCCCACAAAGTCATCATATTGAATCAATTGTGAGATTATCAAAATAAAAAATATAGTGAAGAGGGATTGTTGATATGATAATTCTTCTTTTTTATATTTTTTATTTGTTTATTTATGTTAATATTTCATTATAGAAAAATGATTTATTATAAGATTTGATAAGTATGTAAAAAATATTAACAACTGTTATGATATTGTGCTATAATATAGTTATAAAATATTGAAAGGGCCACATAGATATATTGAAAGGCTTTTTAATGACTAATCAGAAATATAATAAAAGAATCATGAATTAGCCTTCAAATATCATAGAAGTGGTAAACATGGGAAAAGAAATGACAGGACAAGAAAATCAAGGTTTAGAATTTGTTGGAACATTAGAAATTTGGAGAAATAAGTTGATCTTAGTTCTAGAAAAAGAAAAAGCACCGAGACTTGAAGAGCTTGGTACAAAGTATTATGTTGGTTTTTCAGAACATAGAACGATTAAAAATATTCCGGAATACGATATTCCTGATTATTTAGGGTATAGAATTAATAGAGAGAGTTATCCTGAAAGAATTCGTAGAATTATTGTATTTGAAGGTAAATATTACTATTTAACTCAAAATAAAGAAAGTAGTAATGAAACAATGTTAACATTTATTCCTTTTGATGAAAATGAAGATCAAAAAGGATGGAAGAAATTCTATTTACCAAAAGAAAGTAAAGAAGTAGTTATCTACTCAGAAAACGATTAGTATAAAAAATCCAGTTTATCTCACTGGATTTTTACTTTAATAAGCTAGCTGCATCTTGATCACAAATAACTGTAAAATTAGGATGTAATTTTAAAATAGTAGCAGGGATATCTTGATTTATTGGTTCTTCCATAAATCTTTTGAATATTTCTGCTTTTTCTTTTCCGTTTACAATCATTACCAAATGTTTAACACGCATTAAACTTTTAGGACCCATTGTAAGAGTGAAAGGCTGTCTAGGTCTATCTGCGTAAGTTGGGTTAACGGCTTGTTTTTCTTTGAAATCTAATTTATATGTATAACTATCAAATGGGGTGCAACGTGGACAGTTCCCACAGAAATGCCCATCATGACCTAATCCAATAACCATAACATCAATATCTCCAGCATCACGTATTTGTTTATCAAAATCCAAATAATTATCATCATTCATAATATGAATGCGTTCATTTGGAATATTTGCTTCTTTAAAAAACAGATCTTGCATTTCATTCCAATTAGGACCATATTCTTCATCAATATATGGGTTTTCATCAAATAAATAGTATTGAATATCATTGAACTTCTCTTGATTCTTTACATATGGAATCATCCTGTTATACATTGTTTTAGGTGAACGTCCAGATGTTAATGAAATATTAACACGTTTATCTTGCATCATTGCTCCTAAAAGGATAAACATAGCACTTTCGCTCATTTGTTTTTCATCTTTTTCAATAATTAATTTCATAATAAAACTCTCCTTTGTTTATGTTATATTTAGTATACTGAGTTTTATAATGTTAAGCAAGTTTTCTTCAATATATGAAAATAAGTGAATGAACATTTATGATATTTATTCATATAGTATGATGAAGGGAGATAGGAATTTTATATTCTGCTAAACAATGAACTATTATATCAATCAAAGTGATTTTGGATGTCAAGTACATGTAGACAATATGTACTGTGCATCAAAGAACAATCAGAATTATCGTACTGCATTTTGGACTGGTCAACATTTACAATTAACATTAATGTCTATTCCTGTTTGTGATGAAATTGGTTTAGAAATTCATAACGAAACTGATCAGTATATTCGTATTGAAGAGGGATATGGTTACGTGATGGTAGGGAAGGAACAATGTCAAATGAATGAATGGCAATTATGTACAGGTGAAGCTGTTTTCATTCCTGCTGGTATGTGGCATAATATTATAAATATTGGTAATTGTCCATTAAAATTGACTTCTGTTTATGGTCCACCACGTCATCCATTTGGCACTATCCATACAACAAAAGAAGAAGCGCATAAAAAATAACATTACGTGATTAAGCATAAATTATTATGCAAAAAGAAGGATTGTAACAAGTCGTTACTTTCCTTCTTTATCTTTCTTTTTGTTTTGATACATGAGTTGATCAATATGTTTAATAAACTCGCTGAATTCCTGATTTGGCATATACATATCGATTCCATAAGAGAAATCCATATCATTCTTCAAGGCCTCTTTTTTGGCGAATGCTAAATGGTTCGCTGTCTTTTCTAAGTCAGATGTTTTAGAAATGATAATAAACTCATCACCACCAATTCGATATATAGAACTCGTACTTGGTAAACTATGGTTAATAAGTGATACAAAATTAATGAGATATTTATCTCCAAAATCATGCCCATAATTATCATTAACCAACTTAAAATTATTTATATCTAATAAAGCAACAATACATTTCTTTTTGCCATCAATTCTTTCAATATCCTTGTTATACATTAAACGATTATAAGACCTTGTCAATGGGTCAATAATAGATTGGTTAATATTAAGCAGTAAATAATAAAGAGGTAGTGTTATTGCAACAGTTGTCCAAACAAAGAATAAATAATAATAAACGATTTCCAAAACCATTGAACCAATTAACAAACAAATTGTAACCATTAAGAATATTCTTTCTGAAAAACGACTGCGTAGATAACGATAACTAGAACGAACAAACAATACAAGAATATAGAACAGTGTTGTCATAAATGGAACAAAGAATAGGATTCCACGGCCATAACCATTGGTTGGTCCAATTGAGAAGATAACACCATTTACTATACTTAATAAACATAATCCTGTATTTATAAAAAACGGAACATAAATATACCATTTACTTTTTTCTTGATTAGAAATTTTATCAAGAAAAATAGGAATCAGTGGAGAAAATGCAAAGTTTAAAAAAGTAGTAATTGTTCTAAAAGAAACAAAAGGTTGATAACGGAAATATGTAAAGAAGTAATCAAATATAACAACAAATATCATAAATAAGACTGTACATGCCGCTAATGTAAACAAACGGGATTGTCTTCTGTTAAATAAAGGGTTATATCTAACAAGGACAAGAAAAATAACTAACAGGACAATAGGCAATGCATTACAATAAATAATTGTTCTTATGATTTGTTCCATTTAGTTATTCCTCCTCATATCGACATTTTTTTTATTATACCATATAAATATAAAAATGCGTAAAAAAATGCTTGAAAATATTTAACAAATATTAAGATAGGAAATAATTGATCTTGGTTATTATATAAAGATTTTAAAAGTATCGATATTTTCTTATAGCAAATTTATAAAAAGTTTGCTATAATATAACTAAAGGAGGAATAACATGATAGCAAGAGAAAAAGTCATTAGAGATATCTATACTTCTGATATTATTTTAATGGATGAAGAGATAGAAATGGTGTATGGGATTGATGATTCTTATTTTGAAAAATTAGAAAGAATTCATGAACATATTCAAGATGGATTGGTTACTTTAACAGAGGATGAATTAGATTCTTTAGAAAAAAGTTTTAATGAATTCTACTTTGAATATGCTTACGCTCAATTCAAAAGAGGGTTACTACTTGGAACTTCTTTAATGAAATTAAACTAATTTAAAAAATAAGTGCTACTTTTTAGTAGCACTTATTTCATGTTTTTGATTCCTGTTTCTAATATTTCAATTTGTAGTAATGTTTGTTCATCTGTTACAAACTTATCTTTGCCAAGAATAATTGTGTCATATAAAGCATCATAGAAACGAGCGTAGTCTCCAACTTCTGAGATAACTTTTTCTTCATGATAGATATTATGGTCATCATAATAAGTAAGTGTTCCATATTCATTAGGTAAGTCTACACCAAAGTCATCGTTATCTGGCATATGGAAGACTTTTAAATGCTCTTCTTGTTTATCTTTCTTTTCTTTTACAAACATTCCTTTTTGTCCATAAATAATAAAACTTGGTCTTTCTTTGATTCTAAAATAACTTGATTTTACAGAAACTTTAAAATTCCCATAGTATAAATCTAAATCAAAATAATCATTCATTCTTCCTTTACCTAATAATTGTCTAACATCATAATGGACAGAATCAGGTTTTCCAAAATAAGAAATAACTTGATCTAAAGTATGACAGCCATGTCCATAAAGATAAGAACTTAATGGTTCAAATTCATGAACTGATTCAGGGATGTAAGGTCTATAATAATCAAAATGCATTTCTAATTCTAATAATTCTCCAAGTTTCTTTGATTCAATTACTTTTTGAACTGTTAAAAAGTCACTATCAAATCTTCTATTTTGATAACATTGAACAAGTAAATTCTTTTCTTTGGCTAAAGCGTATAATTCTTTTGCTTGTTCTAATGTTTCGGTAAAAGGTTTTTCAACAAGACAATTCTTGTTAGCATTTAATACCATTTTAGCAAGTTCATAATGAGATTGAGCAGGTGTAGATAATACAATTAATTGTATATCAGGATCAGTAAGCAATTCTTGTATATCTTCAGTATAAATAACACCAGGCACTTCATCCCAAACATCTTGAGAGTGATCACGTGTATAAATCATTTTGACTTTCATTTTATCTGGTCTTTTTAAGACGAAAGGAATGTGATATCTATTTGCACTCTTCCCATTTCCAATATATCCAATAGTTAACATAATGGACCTCCTTTATATACTAGTATTATATAGAATTTTAAAAATTAGTTCTAATATTTTCAGAATTTGATAATATTAAGATATTGTATAGACTTTATAGTATACTACATTTAATAAAGAGGAGGGTCTTATTATGTTAGCTGATTATCATATGCATACAAATTATAGCAATGATTCCCAATATGAAATAGAAGATTTAGTGAAAGAAGCCATAAGACAGGGTATAGATGAAATCTGTATTACTGAACATAGTGATTATGGAACAATGGGGAATTATGTTGTTAACTATGAAAATTATTATCAAGGTTTTTTAAAGTTAAAAGAGAAATATAAAAATCAAATCGTTATGAAGTTTGGGTGTGAATTTGGTGTTCAAATGCATACTATAAATAACTATAAAAGTGATTTTCAAAAGTATCCTTTTGATTTTATTATTTTATCAAATCACCAGATTGGTGATATAGAGTTTTGGACAAATAAGTATCAAGAGGGAAAAACTCAAGAGAAATATAATAAAGGATATTATCAAGCTATTTATGATGTCATTAAAGAATTTAATGATTATAGTGTTTTAGGTCATTTAGATATGATAAAAAGATATGATCAATTAGGAACATATCCTGATGAAGATGTAAAAGAAATAATTACAAAGATATTGAAACATGTTATTGAAAATGGAAAAGGGATTGAAATTAATACGTCTAGTTTTAGGTATAATTTAGATGATTTAACGCCTTCACGTTATATTTTACAGTTATATAAAGATTTAGGTGGTACTATTCTTACAATAGGATCTGATACTCATGAACAATCACATGTAGGATGTAAAATACAATATGTAAGAGATGAGTTAAAAAAGATAGGGTTTGAATCGTTCTGTACATTTGAAGAAATGAAGCCTATTTTTCATTCATTATAGAATAAGAGGAATATACTTCTATAAGTACATTCCTTTTATTTTAGATAAAACCATTGTAATGGCATTGAAATAATTAATGAAACAATCAAGAGTATTAAGCATATTTTAAAAACTAATGATAATTTAATTCTGTTTTGTAATAAAACAACTATACCTAAGCCAGCATTTGTTATTAAACCAGCTAATAAAGAAGGAAAACTAAGGATTTCAGATAGGTATAATTGGGTTAATATAAGGGTGGCACTACAATTAGGAATAAAACCAAAGATAGCACTTGTAAGAGGTTGAAATACAGAATTATTTAATAAAAGATATGACAATTGTTCTAAACCAATCCATTCAATAATCAATGATAAAATAATATT
The DNA here is from genome assembly GCA_036639875.1 of Coprobacillus sp. Classification (GTDB taxonomy): domain Bacteria; phylum Bacillota_I; class Bacilli_A; order Erysipelotrichales; family Coprobacillaceae; genus JAVWHX01. The sequence continues at coordinate 39,566 of JAVWHX010000001.1, read as the reverse complement.
TGTGATAAAGATTAAAGAATAGATCTTGGTTGTTTTTATAATAACTTCCTTAATTAAAGAATCTTCATATGATTGAGATGTTTTCATTTTAGTAGGAGTATGATGATATTTTTTAAATATAATATCTACAATGTATCCAGCGATAATCGCAACAATAAACTTAATTGAGAGAATCCAAATTAATGATGTATAAGAATCAGGTTGTGTAAGAAGAATAGGGATTGCTTCATCGCTTGTAGCGATAAAAACACTTAATAATGTTCCTAAACTTAAACGTCCCTCAATAAACAAATAACTTGCAAGGACACTAAAGCCACATTGAGGAATAAGTCCAACAATTGCTCCAAAGATGGGACCATATTGAAAAAGATAATGAGAATAGTTCTTGTCTTTTCTTTCAAAGTACTCAATTAGTATGTAAATCAATAAAAGCAGTGGAATCATAGTCCACGTGTCATGTAAAGTCTCTATGACTATGTCCATTGTACTCACATCCTTCTGTATCTATTTTATACACTTAAGCACAAAATGCAAATTATATGTTCATTATTAATTCATAACATTATGTGAAGATATAAAAAATGAAGTGGAAATTGTAAAGATATATAAGATATAAGCATATAATGTTTGTTTATAAATGGAGGAATTTTATGATAACTTTTCAAGGCGTAACAAGAAAGAATAGGGAAGATATATTAAAGATGAAAATCAAACAACATCAACAATCATATATTGAGACGATTGAAGAATGTTTGAAAGAAAGCGATGATTTATCTTTATGGAGACCAGTTGGAATATATCATGATAATCAATTGATTGGATTTGCAATGTTTGGATTATGGAATGAAAATAATGAAGAAAGGGTATGGTTAGATAGATTCTTAATTGATGAAGGGTATCAAGGGCAAGGATTGGGGAGAAGGTCGTTAGAAGCTATTGTAGATTATATAATGAATATATATCAATGTCATAGAATTTACTTAAGTCTTTATCAAGATAATCAAGAAGCATATCATCTTTATAAAAGTTATGGTTTTATAGAAACAAAAGAAAAAGATGTTCATGGAGAAAATATAATGGTATTAGAAAAAGATTAGTTCATATTTGAAACTAATCTTTTATATGTGCATTTATATGAGTAGAAGGCATAAAAACTTGCTATACATTCAGAGAGTGGGAAAGTTATCCATACTCCTTGAACACCAAATAAATGAATGAATAGAAATGATAATGGGATAACAATTATAAATTGTCTTAGTAGTGAAATAATTAAAGACTGTTTTCCATTCCCTAATGATTCAAAAACACCAGACATTAATATTCCAACTGTAGAAAGAATAAAACTTAATGATAAAATTCTTATTCCAATGACTCCGATTGATAACATTTCTTTATTTGCACTAAATAAAGAAAGGATAAATTCTGGGAAGATAAAGAATAATAATGAACCTAAACAAAGAATAGTAGCAATTGAAATAGATGCAGCATGAATTGTTTTATTCATGCGATCTTTTTCCTTAGCGCCATAGTTATAACTCATAATAGGTCGCATACCTTGAATAACGCCATTGGCTGGCATATAAACAAATGATTGAAGTTTAAAGTAAACTCCAAAGAATGCAACAGCACTTTGTGATACACTTGCAAGTAAACCGTTAAGAATAGAAACAAGAACTGATGGTAAACAAAGCATAGTTCCAGAAGGGATAGCAACTGTATATAAGTTCTTAAATGTATGCTTATCGAGTTTAAAGTTGTTGAACGATATATGAATATGTTTGCTTTTCTTGTAGAATAAATAGACTGATAGCAAACATGCTACCATTTGCCCAATAACGGTTGCAATAGCAGCACCAGTCACACCTAATGCAGGTAAACCGAACCAACCAAAGATAAGAATAGGATCAAGTATAATATTAATAACTGCTCCTATTAATTGTAAAAACATGGGAATAATCATATTACCTGTAGCTTGGAACATCTTTTCAATAGCAATATGAATAAATGAACCAAATGTTAATGTAATAACAATTGCACCATATTGCACTCCATAGTTAATAACTTCAGATGAAGATGTAAACATTGAAACAAATGGTTGAATAAAAAACAATCCCATCACAACAAATAACAAAGAATGAATAAGTGTCATAACAATTCCTTGTGTTGCGACATGTGATGCTTCTTTATCATTGTTTGCTCCCAAGTGTCTAGCGATTAATGCATTCATAGCAATTCCAACTCCACAAGAGAAAGCTAATGATAGATTTTGTAATGGATAAATCAATGAAACAGCAGTTAATGCTTCTTCACTTATTTGAGCAACAAAAATACTATCTACAACATTATACAATGATTGAATTAACATTGAGATCATTGGTGGAAATGCCATTGATAAAAGTAATGGGAATATTGGTTTATAACTCATTGGATTTTTCTTTTCCATAAAGACTCCTTTCATAAAAAAAGCTATAGATGTCTATTTAATATCAGAAATAGAGAAATCTATAGCTTTATAAGCGTTTATTTTTTTGTACATGCATACTTTATATGATATTAAGAAATATGTCAACACTCTTTTTTTATAAGGTTAAGAAGTTCATCATGTTTCATTGGCATTCCTGTATAATAACCTTGAATAAAGTCAGGGAGTAGAGGAAGTAATAAATCTAATTCTTCTTTTGTTTCTACACCTTCAATTAAAACCAATAGGTTAATTTGATGACATAATTCAATGATTAATTTAATAAAAGCTTGATTAAATGAATCATCATGTAATCCTCTTACAAAAGATTGATCAATTTTAATAATATCAAGAGGTTCATTCTTTAATAATGATAATGATGAATAACCAGTACCAAAATCATCCATAGCAATTCTTATTCCCATCATTCTTAGTTGATGAATAGTATCAATTGTTTTATGAGCATTTTTAGCAATGGCTGTTTCAGTTAATTCTAGGATAACACTTTCAAAAGGAACGTTATAATACAAAATAGTTTCTTCTATAAATGTTGAAAAATCATCCTCCATAATTTGAATATTAGAAATATTGATGCTCATTGAAATATGAGGGTTACATTCTAAAAGTTGCTTAAGATGAATAACAGATTGTTCAAAAATCCATTTGCCAAGTTTAATAATATCTCCAGTTTCTTCTAACAAAGGAATAAATATTCCAGGTGATATATTCTTGAAATGAGGGTGAGTCCAACGACATAATGTTTCAACTTTACAAATTTGATTTGTAGTTGTTTCAATAATTGGTTGAAAAACTAAAGAAAAGTTTTGATAATTATGAGAAATATCTTGCTTTAAAACATGAATTAATTGTATCTGGTATGTTTTTTCTTTTAGTATATATTTGTTAAATATTGATAACTTACCACGGTGATTGTGTTTCCCATACTGTAAAGTCATTTCACAGTTTTTTAATAGTTCAAGATATGTAGTTCCGTCCTGAGGAGCAACAACCCCACCAGCAGTTATGCTTAATACAAAAGAATGGTTATCACAGATATGTTGTTGTTCAACAAATGCTTGTATTTTTTCAAAGATTAAATTCAAGATGTTTGGATTATCACTTTTTTTGATAAATAAACCAAATTCATCACCATCTAATTTAAAAACATCAGCTTCTTTGGAAAGGATGGTTTGAAGATTCTGTCCAACAATACGTAATACATTATCACCAAACTCCCGATTATATAAATTGTTTAATGTTTTAAAATCATCAATATTCAATAACATAATAGAAAATTCACCTTGTGCTTCAGTAATACGTTTTTCAAATTCAAACTTATTATATAAACTTGTAAGAATATCTCGATAATTCTTTTTGCCAAGGTTAGAGATAAACCCAGCAAAGATTGCTGGTTCTTGTTCATCATCATATTCAACATGACCATGACAACGTAACCAAACCCATTCGTTATTTTTGTTTAATGCACGATATTCAACAATATGACTATCAGTTTTTCCATCAGTGATTTGTTGGTTACTATTTAAAAATTCATATTTATCATCTTTGTGAATCTTTGAGCCAAACACAGCAGCAGCGTTATGAAGAACTTCGTTAGGAAAATCAAATTCTTCAACCATAGCAGGAGTATAACGGAAAACACCTGTTTTCATATTACATATAAAAATATAATCATCAGTGCTTTTAACTAATGCGTCATAAAGTAAATCTTTATTATAATCAAAATTTTCTTTTTTAAGAAAATCATCATTTTTCATGTTGTTAAAAGCTTGTTTTAGATGGCTTTTTTTCTTCCATTCATACATTTTCTCATCAGTTTTTGTGATAATATCATTAGTTGATAAGAAGTTGTCTGGTGTCACTTTGTATAATCCATAACAAAAACTTAATTGATACTTTAAGTGTTCGTGTTTAGTACGTTTTTTTAATAAATGTAGTATTTTACGCATTCTTTCATTAGCAACAGAAGTAGAACAATCATACATTCCTATTACAAATTCATCACCACTTAATCTAAAGAAAACATCTTGTTCACGTAAATTCTTTTTAACTTCATCAGCAATGCATCTCAACATATGGTCGCCTTGAACATGGCCATATAGATCATTTGTTAGTTTGAGATTATCTAAATCATACAATACAACAACAATATTTTTTTCGTTTGTCTTTGCTTCTAAAATACTGTCTTCAAGATTGGTTTTACCAGATCTACGATTATAAATACCAGTTAATTCATCGTAAGAAGCTTCAAAACTTGCTTTTTTTAAATCTGTAATATCAACAGAATGTTGAAAATGAACAGTACTATGATCGAACCATTCAATCATACAATCATAATTTCTATAAATTCTTTGATTAAAAAGACTTTTTTCTTCCCAAATATATGCTTCTTGAGGATTTTGTTCAAGGAATTGAATAGGGCAGTTATCACATCTTTGATTAAGTCCGTTTTGTAAAACCTTCCAACAGATTTTTCCAATTGGTTCCTCTATTTGATAAACTTGTTTCATTTTATTATTCATAAATAAGATTTCATCTGTTATTGGATTTGTAACATATATATGAGAATCAATGTTATTTATCATTTTATGAAAAATAGACTGTTCAAAATATGAATCTTGATAACCATCAACATCCAATAGAAACTCTGAATAAATATGTGTACATTCATTAAGTTTATCTTTATCGACATTAGACCAATCACCATGTTCCTTACTTCTCGTATAGACTAAATATCCTAGACAAGTATTTTGATTGATAAGTGAACATACAAAACAATTGTTATCATGACTAAAATATTCTTGTAATTTCTCAATATGATGATTTGAATTCTGAATATTTTTTTCATAATAATCAAAAAAATCATCATCGAATAAATTGTGATTAATATCATTATATTTCATGATTTTATTATTTTCATCAACTACAAAACCAGAAACATTATCAATATCTATAAATTGACATATTAAATAAAATAATGTTTTTAAATTTGTCTCACTACTTTTTTTATAAAACAAAGTTTGACTATCTTTAGAATAATTATAAGCATGAACATTCTTTTCTTTTTCTTCCATATGATAAACTCCTCTTGCCTACATTATAAATGTTACTTTATAACAAATCAATTTATTTCCTACTCTAAACAAAATCTTAACTTTAGTATAAATTTATTTGTTTATCAATATTTACTAAAATTATATATATTATAGTAGTCACACGATAAGTATACAAAATTCCTAAATATGTTTTTCGTGTGACTGGCCTTTTTTTATTGCAAACACTGCCATAATGTAATATAATGTTGATTGAAAGGGAGGATATTAAAATGAATATCAAAAATTTACGTAAAAATAAAAAAGGTTTTACTTTAATTGAAATTATTGTTGTTGTTGTTATTTTAGCTGTATTAATGGCTGTTGCAGTACCTTCTGTATTAAAGTATTTAGGAGAAGCTGATAACTCTAAATACATGACTCAAGCTAATGGACAAGTTACTGAAACTCAAGCTGAACTTGCAAAGTCATATTCAACTACATCTAATAAGGCGACTTGGGTTGCTAAAGCTACAATTATGGTTGCAGGTAATCCAAAAGTAAATTCTGTAAAGGTATTTAAAACTGACCCAGTAACTGTTGGGAAAGATTCATGGACTGGTGATGGGGAAGAATTGGTAGCTGGAGAAAGCCCTGAAATAATCACTTCATATGAAGTAACTTTTGAAGATGGAACTAAAGCATTAGTAAGAATTAATCAAGATGTTATTGTTGATCCAAAATAGTTTTGATATTTAACCCTCTCTCATGTAGAGAGGGTTTCATTCTTTAAAAATTCGGAAAGGGGAATATGATGGAACCAATATTTATAGTATTATATATTTATATGTTTGTTCTTGGGGCTTCTATAGCAAGTTTTATAAATGTTGTTATCTATCGTGTGCCTTTAGAAATAAGTGTTGCAAAAGGAAGAAGTTTTTGCCCTAAATGTCAAAAGACTCTTAAACCATATGATATGATACCTGTACTAAGCTGGTTTATACTTAAAGGAAAGTGTAGATTTTGTGGAGAACCAATATCATTCCGATACCCAGCTATTGAGTTTGTTGGTGGTTTATTAGCTATTATTTGCTTTTATAGATATGGGATTGATTGGATGACGTTGATTTCTTTTTCATTTTCTATGATTTTATTAGCGATTTGTATGATAGATTATGATATAATGATTATACCTAATGGTTTAGTTATATGTTGTTTTATTGTTGGTTTATTAAGTATTCCTGCATTAGATATAAGTTTATTTGATCGTATTATTGGATTCTTTATAGTAAGTGCTCCTCTTTATATATTGACTTTGATTATTCCTGATTGTTTTGGTGGAGGGGATATTAAGTTATTTGCAGTTGGGGGAATGTTGATGGGATATCAATCTTTGCTTGTGGGTGCTTTTATTTCAATTGTAATTGCTGGTGTTTATGGTGGTTACTTAATGATAACACATAAGGTTGATAAGAAGGATCATATGGCATTTGGACCTTATATATGTTTTGGTTTATTTGTTTCTTTATTATATGGTCAAGAGATACTTAATATATATCTTCGTTTATTCGGGTTATGATAGGAGTGAAAATATGGCGATTTTCAAATACGTTGCAAAGGATATAAATTCTAAGAAAATACATGGTAAACAAGAGGCAAATTCTCGAGAAGAACTTGTCGCTTTATTGCGTTCTGATAATTTATATCTTTTACAATCTACTGAGATTATAAAAGAAAAAAGTAATTTTAAAATGAAGTTAAAGGATTTGTCTGAGTTTAATAGAGAATTAGGGACAATGATTTCTTCTGGTATTTCTTTGATTATGGCTATGAATATTATTGCGAAAAGAGCACCTAATCCTAAGATAGGTGATATTTATAAAGATATTTATATAAAGCTTCAACAAGGTTTCTCTATGTCAAGTGCTTTAGAAGCACAAGGACGTGTGTTCCCAGACATAATGATTAACATGTATAGGTCTGCTGAATCTACAGGGATGATGGATCAAGCTGCTCTTAAGTTAGGTGTACAATTTGATAAAGATGGAAAATTACAGAATAAAGTTAAAAGTGCAATGATGTATCCTATGATATTGGTTATTGTAACTGTGATTGTTGTGATTGCTGTCTTTACTGTTATATTACCAAATTTCTTTGATATGTTTGGAGATACACCTATTCCATTTGTTACTCAGATTATGTTTGCAATATCGAGAGCATTAACTGCACATTGGGTTTGGTTTTTGATTGGATTCTTAGTTATTATTTGTGTTATTTTGATGGCAATGAGAGTTCCTAGTGTTCGATATCGTTGGGATAAGTTTAAAATAAAAGTTCCAAAAGTTTCACATTTAACACGTATTATTTATACTGCTAGATTTGCAAGAAGTATGAGTTCGTTATATACAAGTGGTGTTTCTATGTTAAATTCATTAACATTAGCAAAATCAACAATTAATAATTCTTATATTGAAGAACAATTTGATGACGTTATTAAGAGTGTACGTGATGGAACAAATTTATCACAGGCTATTTCTTCGATAGATGGTTTTGATGAAAAACTTGCGACTGCTATTTATATAGGTGAAGAGAGTGGTAAGTTAGATGATATGTTATTGAATATTGCAGATGATTTTGATTATGAAGCTGAATTAGCAACTGAAAAAATGGTAACTTTATTGCAACCATTAATGATTATTATATTAGGTTTGATTATTGGTACTGTTATTGTATCTGTTATGCTTCCATTATACTCTATGTATGGAAGTGTTGGGGCAAGTTAGGAGGATGGAAAGATGATAAAAGAAAATGTGATTTATATATCTAATGAGAATTTACAGTTCATTTCTGGAGAAGTTCAAAGAGATGCGGTTCGTATTTCTGATTACTTTCATATTCCACTTCGTGAAGGGACTATGCTCAATGGAGTAATTATTGATGATTATGATGTTAAGGATACCTTGAAAAAGTTAAAAGAAAAAGGAATTACGGAAGTGAAGTTAGTTATTGATAGTGCTAAGATTTTAGCAAAACCTGCTGTTGTTCCAATTATGAAAGAAAAGGAAGTTATTCAGTTTGTTAAAGACGAGTTATCTTCAATTGATACAAATAGTGAAGATATTATATATGATTATGCTTATTTAGGAGAAGATGAAAGTGCTAAGGGTGCGAGTAAAATTTTATGTGTAGGTGTCGAAAGAAAATTCATTCAAAGTTATGTTGATCTTTTTGCAGATGAGGGAATAGAAATTATTGCTATTGAGTATGCAATTGATGTGCTTATTTCATTAACAAAACAATTACCTGGATTTCTTGATAAAACATATGCCATTATGGAAGTTGATGGAAGTAATCTAACAAGCGTAGTATTTATGAATAATGAATATTCTCTAACTAATAGATCTCGTGTTTTTTCAACTAAAGGAACAGATGAGTATGAAACTGAGATATTGAATGCCGTTTCTTTGCTTAAACAATTTTCTTCTTCAAGTGAAGCAAAGAAGCCTATTAGTGATATTTATATTTTTGGTTTAAATGAACAAACACAAGCAAGTTTGTTTGAAAAGATTGAATTAACTTTAAATGTAAAAGCGCAAACTTTACCTCGTAGTAAATCTATATATACTACTAAACAAACTGATAAAAAATTTGATATTAATGATTATGTGTATCCAATTGGATATTTACAAAAATAAAGGGGAGGAATAATTATGTCTTATAAGATAAAAAATAAGCAATTAGATTTATTAGCGGCTTATAACCGTAATGATAAACCTTCTCGTATGTCTGCTTCTTTAAAATTTATGATTGTACCAATTGTTTTGGTTCTTGTATTTGCAAGCATATTTGCTTTTATGACAATTATAACTTTAGATAAGAAAAATCAAACAAAGACAATTAATGAGGATGCTGAAGTTATTCAATTAAAGATTGATGCTACTGATAAAACACCATACGAAGAACTACAAAAAATGGAAACTGCACTTGCTTCAATAGAAACAATCGATAGTTCTTTATCAGCATTACCGGAAATAACTAAGAATAAAATCCAATATATCAAGAAGGATTTGATAGCTGGAATGACTATTTCTTCTATTTCTTTTGATCAATCAACGAAATTGATAACTGTTTCTTTAATGTCTAATAATGTACAAAACATTGAAAAGTATATTGGTAAGTTAAAGCTACATGCTGAATATAGTGATGTTGAATATACAGGATATTCTGAAAAAACGACTACAACTACAACTGATTCAACTAATTTTCTTGATCAATTCGGAAACCCTACTAAGAATGTAACATCATCATCTGGTTATTCATTCCAAGTGAAAATAAATATTGATGAAGGGGCGGGTGAATAATATGAAAAAACTTATTCAAGAACTTTCTCAAAGAGAAAAAGTATTATTATATACACTTTTATGTTTTCTTATTCTTGTTGGTGGGTGGTTTTTTGTTGTGACTACAACAATAGATTCATATAATTCTGCTTGTATGGAATACGAAGAAGCTGTTACTAAAAAAGCCGATAAAGATAGAACGTTACAAAATTATTTATTAGCTCCTGACGCATTGGCTGTAAAGAAAGAAAGTTATACTAAAATCGTTGATAAATATAATCCTATTCTAAAAAATGAAAAAGTTGACAAACTTATTACTACAGCTATCCTTTCACAAGGACTTAAACCAGTATCTTTAGAAATAACCACACCTGACAATAGTGCTACTAATACGACAAATACTGCTGGTGCTAGTGCTCAAACAGATATAGTATCAAACGAAAGTATAAAACAAGTGAATGTAAATGTGACTTTAAATGGTTCTTTTGAAAAGATTACTAAGTTGATTTCACATTTAGGCAGTTTAAAAGGAGTCTCAGTTTCTAACCTTCAATATACTGAAGGAGGAAGTGCAACTGGTTCTAATGTTTCTATGACAATTATTGTATATATGATTAAAAAATAAAAAGAAGGTGAAATGATGAAAAAACTAAATGAAAAAGGTTCTATAATGGTTATGGTAGTTAGCATCATTTTACTTATTCTTATAGTTGTTGGTATTTGTTTTGGAATTGTAACATCGTATCAAAAAAGAGCAGTTAATGATCATGCTAGTAAGCAAGCATATTTATCTGGCCTTTCAGTTGCGCAGTCAATTGCTGGACAAATTGGTAATGAAAAAAATATTGAGAATTATCTTCCGGCCACGGTTAATGAAGCAGATGATGTTTCAATGACTGTATCAAGTTTACCCGATGGTACAAGCGGGGATATTACAGTAAAAATCAAATACAACAGAAGTAATAATAATATATTATATATCCAAGTAACTTCTGTTTATAATAGGGTTACTGAAGAAGTGCAATTAACAATGCAAAAACAAAATAACAGATGGTATACTAAAATTTATTCAAAGATAGGGGATGAGTTTAGTGATCAAGAGTAAGAAAGGCTTTACCCTTATCGAATTGATAGTTGGTATTGCAATATTGGCAGTAGCAAGTACAATGACTATTGTTGCAGTTTTTAATATTATTGGTTTGTTTACTGAAAGTAATACAATCAAAACAACAACAAATGATATCTTTAATTCTGTAAGTACTCGTATTGGAGAGGAAAGTCCTTCATATGGTAAAAAGATAGTTTTAACAAATGGTAGTACATCATTAGAGATTCCATGTTCAACAATCTCAGATGAAAACAACGAGTTAACAAAGATTAAATTAAGCTATTTTAATCCACAATGGAAAGCATCAATGCTTCCAGGAGAAGAATTGACAGAAGAGGAAATACCAGCTATAAGTTCTAAAATTATGATTCTTGATAGTTCTGGTGCTGCTCATTCTTCGGATATGGTTTCTCGTATTTCTGTTGACTATCAACAATTTAGCGATCTAGATTTAATGTGTTATTCTGAATATGGAACGCAAGAAAATGTTCTTGATGGAACAATGATTAACGGATCATATATAGGACCTGGTTTAAAGGATTATATAGTGACACCACCATCTGAAGATAGAGTGAAAAGAGCATATGATTCTTTAAGTGATAGATATAAAGAGATGTTAGGAAATTCCTATGAACTTCGCTATATTAATATTTCTAGATCAGTAGCCAATGATGGTTATAGTAATAGTCATGTATATTGTTATTTTGTGCCTAAACAAAAGGGTGTTTATATTTCGTACGAGACTGGTGGAATCCAAACCAATTCTATTTGGTGTCCAATAACTGAAGGCGATAAAAAGATTGATATTTCTGCTGTGCCAATAGAAATAAAAAATTTTTTTACAGTTTCTAAGGATGGGGAAACAAGAGTTACATATAAGCGCTCTGATATTGAACATTTAAGATTTTTAGATGATGATAATATAAGTGATTCAGAGACTTTCTTTGCTTTTTCTAATAGAGTAAAATAAATAAAGGAGGATAAATGTATGAGTGAAAATCAAAAGGGATTTACTTTAATTGAGATTATTGTATCTATTGCAATTGCTTCAATTGTTTTGATGATTGCTGGTACATTAATATTATCTTCTTCTAGTTTATTGACTAATACATCTGAGACTGATATAGAGAAGAGAACTGTTGATTCAATTATTGATTTCGTAAGAAGTGAGGTTGAATATTCATCAGATGTTAGACTTGCTAAACCTAATACAAAATATGCGCCAACCAGTGATGAATTGGCTAAGGGTGATTGGCATAGTATCTATGTCAAAGATGGATATTTATATCGTGATGAAAAACAAGTATTTAATGATGGTTTTTACTCTCATAAAGAACTTGAAATGAGTGTTAAAGGACATTATCAGAATTCTCAAAGGATAGATATTTCTTATTCGTTAAAGAATGATGTAGAGACAAAATATACTTCAAAAGATACAATTATTTTACTTAACTTTAGTGCATCAGATGAAATAAAAGAGAATGGTCTTTATACGGCTGATAGTGTAAGTTTGGATCAGGATAGTACGAATAGTTATATTATTTATTATAATAAAAAATATACTGCTCCTGCTGCTGGTAATAGTAAATATTCAGGAACAGTTGCTGATATTATTTATAATATTTATTGGGGAAATTGTAATGGAACTTTTTATAAAGATATAGGTTTTACTTCTAGTTATACTTACAAAGAGGGTGAAATTATTTATAATTATGGATATTGGTGGGAATGTATAACGAATACTTCTTCTGCGCCATACAACCCAATGGGTTCATCTCAATCATTTGAATGGAAGTGTTTATATAGAGGGTGGACAAATAGAAATTCTGATACAAGTAAAGGTGGCTTAAGAATGTCAAGCGGCTATGAAGAAGGAGATATTGTTATATATGGTGGTAGATATTATAAAGCAAAAAAGGACATTAAGTATGATGCTGATATTTTAAATGATACCAGCGCATGGGAGAAGATTAGTGTTGATGAAGCTAAAAATCCTTCACTAGTGAAAACAAGATATCCTCGAAAACAAGTTTATCAGTACGAGAATGTTTTAACTAAATATTTGCCTTCAAATATTAACCTAGGTGATCCAGAACGAAAAAGTGTCTCACTTTGGGAAAGTGATGTTTCTAAAAAATATAAAGTTGGAGATATTGTAAAAAGAGCTCCTAACAGTTATGGATACAGTGATCCTGATGTTTTTCTATCTGAAAATGGGTATTATCCATTATATATAAAAATATTTGAAACTACAACGAATTCAAAACCTGGTTCAAACGCATCAAGTGGTTGGTTGTTATTGGATGTGAACTGGTATCAAGGTAGTTCTTATAATAAAGGTGATGTTATTTTAGGTAATACGAATGATTTTCAACGGTGGTTGTCTGCTGTTGTGGATATTAATAATTCATCAGTTAATGATATAAGCAATGATAGTTATTGGAAAAATATTGGTGGAAAGAATTGAGGATGATAAGTGATGAAAGCAATACCTATAGGTGAAGTATTAAAAGAACAAGGATATATAACTGAAGAACAATTACAAGAAGCGCTAACAGCTCAAAAGAATGATAGAAGTAAACGTTTAGGACAACATTTAATTGACTTAGGTTTTGTAACTGAAGAACAAACTTTACAAGCTTTATCTTCTAAACTTAATGAGCCTTTTGTTAATATGAATAATGTTAATGTTGATGTTAATGTAGTATCGAGAATTCCACTTAGCTTAGCAAGCAAATATAATATCATTGCTGTAGAAATACGTAATAATGCATTGGTTGTTGTGACAAGTGATCCAATGAACTTCTATGGATTCGAAGATATTCGTTTGGTAACAGGAATGGATTTATCAATTTGTTTAGCAACTGCTGATTCTGTTAAAAATGCAATTTCTTATTATTATTCTGAAGTAAATGCTAGAACTGCTGCTGATCAAGCTAATATGGATTCTTCAATATTTGAAGTTACTGAAGAAATTTTTGATTCTGAGAGTGATGATACACCAGTTGTTAAGTTATTAAATTCTTTGCTTGCAAAGGGTTTTAGTACTAATGTATCAGATATTCATATTGAACCTTTTGAAAATGAAACTGTTGTAAGAATGAGAATTGATGGTATGCTGATTGAATCTATGAAACTTCAAAAGAACATTCATAATGCTTTGGTTGTACGTACTAAGATTTTAGCTAATCTTGATATTTCTGAAAAGAGAGTTCCACAAGATGGACATTTCATGGTGAATATTAATGGAGATAGAATGAATCTTCGTGTTTCTATTGTTCCTACTGTTCATGGTGAAAAGATTGTTATGAGATATTTGAATTCTAATTCACCAATTGATTATGCAAGTCATTTTGGTATGAAGGAAGATAAGTATCAAAAGATGTTAGATATGATGGATAATCCAAATGGTATTATTTATGTAACTGGACCTACTGGTTCTGGGAAGACAACAACTCTTTATATGATTATGGAAAAATTGGCTCAAAGAAATGTAAATATCTTAACTATTGAAGATCCAGTTGAAAAGAACTTAGATAAAATTAATCAAATGCAAGTTAATAATGTTGCGGGTTTAACGTTTGAAGCAGGATTAAAGGCTATTTTAAGACAAGATCCTGATATTATAATGGTTGGAGAAACTCGTGATGCTGAAACAGCTTCTATATCTGTAAGAGCTGCAATTACTGGTCACTTGGTTGTTTCTACACTTCATACTAATGATGCAATTAGTACAATTGTAAGACTAGAGGATATGGGTATTGAACCATATATGGTTTCTAATAGTTTGGTTGGGATTGTTGCTCAACGTCTTGTGAAGAAGGTTTGTCCTCATTGTGCTAAAAAGGTTTTGGCTACTGATGAAGATAAACGTATTATGAAAAAAGATATTGAATATGTTATGAAGAGTGAAGGTTGTCCTGCCTGTCATCATACTGGATACAAAGGAAGAATTGCTGTTCATGAGATGATATTAATAGATAAAGTTCTTAAACGAATGATTAGTGAACATAAAGATATTCAAGATATTGAAGAATATATAAAGAAAACTCAAAAGTTTTCAACATTATTCGATGAAACTTTAGATCTTGTTGTTGAAGGTAAAACAACAATTGAAGAATTGTTAAAAATTTCTTTCTATGAAAGATAAGGAGGAATCTTATGAGTCAACTTAATGAGATTTTAAGTCATGCACGAAGTAAAGGATATTCTGATGTTCATCTTGGTGGAAGTAATTATATTTTAGTAAGAGATAACGGTGTATTGTTATCGTATGAACATTCATATAGTGCTCAGGATGTTGAAAACATGGTTTTAGGTATGTTGACTGAAAAACAATTAGATGCTTTTAGACATGGTAAAGATATTGATTTTGTTTATGTTGCTGATAATTCTAGATATAGGGTTAATGTTTATAAAGATAGAGGAGCAACATGTGCTGCACTGAGAATTATTTATGAACGTATTCGTACTTTAGAAGAACTTAATTTACCTCCTATTATGCGTACATTAACTGATGATACAAGAGGTCTTGTCTTAGTAACTGGACCTACTGGTTCTGGTAAGTCTACAACTTTGGCTGCAATGATTAATGAAATTAACAAAAGTAGACCTTGTCATATTTTGACTATTGAAGACCCTATAGAATATGTTTATCAACAACAAAAAGCACTTATTCATCAACGTGAAGTTGAAACAGATGTTGAAAGTTTTGATACAGCATTAAGGAGTGCGTTAAGAGAAGATCCTGATGTTATATTGGTAGGAGAAATGCGTGATTATGAAACTATTGCTGCTGTTATTACTTTAGCAGAAACGGGACATTTGGTTTTTTCAACTCTTCATACAATTGGAGCTGCTAAAACAATTGATCGTATTATTGATGTTTTCCCATCTGAAAGACAAGAACAAGTTCGTGTACAGTTATCAGGCGTTTTAAATTCTGTTGTTACTCAACAGTTAATTCCAACTGCAGATGGTAGATCAAGAGTTGCTGCATTAGAAATAATGCTTGCAAATAGTGCAATCAAGAACTTAATAAGAGAAAACAAAGGTCATCAAATTAATAGTGTTATTCAAACAGGTGGAGCTACTGGAATGCAATCATTAAATATGAGTTTAGCACAACTCTATAGAACAAATCGTATTAGTAAAGAAAATGCTGAAAGATATTCTAATGATGTTGTTGAACTACGTACAATGATGTAGGGTGATTATATGAAAAAAAATCATGGTTTTACTTTAGTAGAAATTATTGTAACTGTTGCACTTATAGGAATTTTAATGGCTCTTACAATACCAGGCGTTATGAATTATTTTAGTGATGTAAACATGGATAAAGCGCGTGCTGAAGCAAATTCAGTATTATCTATTGCACAAAGTTATCAAGATAAATTGTCATTATCTGGTAATGATAATTCTTCAGGAACTATAACAATAAGTGATGAAACTATTAAACAATCAATTGTTGATAAAGCAAAAGGAACTGGAAAGTTAGATATATTGGTTTTTGAAGATGGAAATGTAAAAAGATTCAGTTATATTGTATCAGGTTATGATGTTCAATTATCTGTAAGTGGTAATTTAATTGTTATGAATTCAGGTGATGAATTCTACCAAAAGGAAGAACTCCCTGCTTAATTTATTAAAATAATAGGATTTACCTATTGACTTATATTTATATGTATGATAACTTATTATCATAAACTAATGAGTAGGAGATAACGTTTAAAGATGTACTCAAAGAGAGCCTAGGGTGGTGGAAGCTAGGTAGTGGCAGTTAAGCAAATGGACCTACGAGGGCAAAGGGGAAAGGTAACAAGTATCCTGAGACGTGAGCTTACGTTATAAAGCAGAAATGTGTTAGCATTTTACTGAGTGGGTTATTTTATATAACCAATTAAGGTGGTACCGCAGGTGAATTATACATCTGTCCTTTTGATAGGACAGGTGTTTTTTATTTACATGCTAACAAGAAGGGGGAAAATATATGGTAATGAAACGATGGTGTCTTTTCTTATAAAAACTAATTAAATAAAAAATATAAGGAGAGAAAAGAATATGAAAACAAGACAATTATTTAAGGGGTTATTAGTAGCGACTTTAGCTACAACATTATTAGTAGGATGTGGGGAAAATAAATCTAAAAGTAGTGAATCAAGTAAAATGAAGAAAGTTGCTATTGTACAATTAGTTGAACATACTTCATTAAATACGATTAAAAGTGCTTTTGATAATCAAATGAAAGCTTTAGGTTATGAAGATGGAAAGAATATAGAATATGTATTTAAAAATGCTCAAGGTGATAACAATACTGCTGCAAGTATTATTCAAGAATTTAAAGCAGCAAATCCTGATGTGGTTATGGCAATTGCTACTCCTGTAGCACAAGCTGCTGCACCATTATCAACAAAGACACCAGTTATATTCTCAGCAGTAAGTGATCCAATTGGAGCTAAACTTACAACTTCATTAGAAAAACCAGATAAGAATATTACCGGAACTAGTGATGAAATTCAAGTTGAATTAATCTTAGAAAAAGCATTACAAATTAATCCTGATTTAAAGAAATTAGGTGTTATTTATAACAAAGGTGAAGCAAATTCAGTAACAAATATTAAGAAAGCTAAAACTTTTGCAGATAGTAAAGGTATCGAACTTGTTGAAGCGACAATTTCTAGTGTTAATGAAGTTCAAAGTGCTATTGATGTTCTAACAAGTAAATGTGATGCAGTTTTTGCTCCAAATGATAATACTGTTGCTAAGGCAATGAATGTTGTTGGTAATGCTTGTGCTAAGGCTAAAAAGCCATTGTATGTTGGTGCTGATTCAATGGTTCAAGATGGTGGTTTCTTAAGTGTTGGTATTAATTATGAAGATTTAGGTAAAGAAACTGCTAATATGGTAGATAAAGTATTAAAAGGTACAAAAGTATCAGATATACCAGTTAAAGTGTTTAAAGATAATTTAAATATATATGTCAATGAAAAAGTATTAAATCAAATTGGTATTCAATTACCAGATAGTATTAAAAATGATAAAGCATTATCATTAATGAAATAGAGGGAATATTTATGAATTCAACGATCGTTATAGGAGCTTTAGAACTAGGAGGCATATTTGCTATTATGTCTCTTGGTCTCTACATTAGTTATAAAATATTAAACTTACCTGATTTAACTGTAGATGGAAGTTTTACTTTAGGATGTGCTGTAAGTGCAGTGCTTGCAGTTAATGGAATGCCATACTTAGGATTGCTTGCATCATTTGTTATTGGGTGTTTAGCAGGAACAGTTACAGGCTTATTAATCACTAAACTTAAGATTATGCCTTTACTCGCTGGTATCTTAACAATGACAGGTCTTTATTCTATTAACTTAAGAATTATGGGTGATTCACCAACAATCTCATTGTTTGAAAGCAAAAGCATGTTTACAGTTTTAGAACAATTTGATCCATATCATAAATTAATTATAATTAGTATCTTGGTTGTTCTTATCTGTTTATTACTTCAATATTTTTTAAGAACTCAATTAGGGTTATCTTTAAGAGCTTGTGGTGATAATGAAGATATGGTAAGAGCAAGTTCTATTGATACTGATAAGATGAAGATATTAGGGCTATCTTTAGCTAATGGATTTGTTGCATTAAGTGGAGCAATCTTTGCTCAACACCAAACATTTGCTGATGTTAATAGTGGTGTAGGGATGATGGTTATTGGTTTAGCAAGTATTATAGTAGGTATGACTTTTATTAAGAAAGATAAGATTATCTTTCAATTGATTGCTGTTGTCTTTGGTGCAATCTTCTATCGTGCTATTTTAACAATTGCTTTACAACTTGGATTACCATCAGGTGATTTAAAGTTATTATCAGCGGTTTTAGTTGTCATTGCTATAGCATCTACACAAGTGAAAAGGAGGAAGAAGAAATGTTAGAACTACAAGATGTAACAGTTGTATTCAATGAAGGAACTGTTAATGAAAAAGTTGCACTTTCTTCAGTAAACTTAAAACTTGATAAAGGTGATTTTGTAACAATTATAGGAAGTAATGGAGCAGGTAAGTCAACTTTATTCCAAGCTATATCAGGGGCTGTTGAAACAACTCAAGGTAAGATTGTTTTGAATGATAAAGATTTAACAAATATGCTTGAATATAAGCGTTCTCGCTTTATTGGAAGATTATTTCAAGATCCTTTAAAAGGGACTGCACCATCTATGACAATAGAAGAAAATCTATCACTTGCTTCTCGAAGAGGAAAACATTTTAGTTTATCATTATTTTCTCATAAACATAAAAATGATTTTAGAAAAGCTTTAACTGAGTTAGATTTAGGTTTAGAAGAACGCGTTGAAACAAAGGTAGGAACGTTGTCTGGTGGTCAAAGACAAGCTTTAACACTTTTGATGGCTACTTATGTCACTCCTGAATTATTACTGTTAGATGAACATACTGCAGCTTTAGATCCAAAGACCGCTCAGAAGGTTTTGTCTATTTCTTCTCAATTGGTTGAAGAACATCAGATTACAACTTTGATGATTACGCATAATATGGAAGATGCTTTAAAATATGGTAATAAAACGCTGATTATGAAAGATGGACAAATTATAGCATTAGTTGAAGGTGAAAGAAGAAAGACAATGACTGTTGATGAATTGATTCATTTATATTCATCTTCAACACAAGAATATAACGATCGTATATTATTAAAACAATAGCATTTATTTGTTATTGTTTTTTTGCATATAAAAAAAGGAACCTAAGTTCCTATAAATAATATTGTTGGAAATAATGTAAACGAATAAGATCGCATATTGTCATAATTTGATAATTAAAGTTAATACTATCAAACTTACCAGGAACATAGATAACTTTACAATTATCAGTTGTTTCACTAGTAATATATTTCTTGTTTTGAGTAATTAAGATTTGTTGCGCATTTTCAATATGAACTTCTTCTTTCAATTTCTTAAATCCTTCTAAGAAACGTCCAGTAGCACTAATCACAATCGCAACATCATCTTTATCCATAACAATTGGATCATAATTATGATATTGAATAAAAGGTTTACCAAACGTAATCATATCAGTTTGTAATTCAATTGCAATAGAGATAGGGTAAAGAGCTCCGAATACAATAATTCTTTTAGCATGATATAGTTTTTCACAAATATCTGATATTGTTTTTTCCATTTCTTCATCAGTACAACTTTTATCCATATCTGCAATCAAATCTCTACTGTCAACACCCAACATTCTCACTCTTATTTGATTAAGTCTAGTATGATGATTATTAACAAGCACTTCATTAAAATCATTATAATTACTAAACCCAATTGCCGCTATAAAAGAATAAAGGTCTTCTTTTCTAAAACATCCTTTTTCTAAAAACTCAGCTTCACTCATATCTTCCATCTCTAAATAATGAAAGATAATAAAAGTACAAATCTTATAATGAAAATCATGAAATAATGTCCCATTTAAATATGTAAGAATACGACTAAGTAAAATGTTCATATGAAAACCTCCCGTGATTTCATTATAACATGTTTTTTTAACTTTTAATAATTATTTTTAATTTAAAGAAAATAATGTTATAATGCTAAAAGAGGTTAAAATATGCGAATAATCAAAGTTGATTTATCAAAAATTGAATATACTTATCAACAATATGATCAATCTTTATATGATTCAATTCTAAGAATTGGTTTTTCTTTTCCACTATCAGTTGAATTAAAAGATAACCACTATCGATGTCTAGATGGACATAAACGTTTATCAGTTTTACATGATATCTTAATTGATAATCCTGATTATAAAA
Organism: Coprobacillus sp.; assembly: GCA_036639875.1. GTDB lineage: Bacteria > Bacillota_I > Bacilli_A > Erysipelotrichales > Coprobacillaceae > JAVWHX01. The sequence goes on along the minus strand of JAVWHX010000001.1, from coordinate 18,785 downwards.
GAGGTCATGAGGTTTGTATTATTATTAAGAATAATGATAATACAAGATCTAATGATTGTTGGAGAGGCAGGAATTCACATTAAAGATATTATTTCTATTTTAATGAAAAATAATTTAGGAAATATAAAACAATGCCGAACTTTAATAAAACATAAGCATGTCTTTATTAATGATATATGTATTGAAGATATTCATTATCTTGTTGATAAAGATGATAGAATTATTGTTGATGGAAAAGAAATAGATGCTCAACCATTTGTTTATTATATGTTAAATAAACCAAAAGGATATTTATCAGCATCTTATGATAAAGATAACTTATGTATAAGTGATATTGTTAAGCGTGACGGTTGTCATTGTATTGGCAGGCTAGATAAAGATACAACAGGATTCTTATTAGTGACAAATGATAAAACTTTATCTAAACAATTATTATTGCCAAAGTATCATATTGAAAAAAAGTATATAGTTACAACAAGATTACCTATAGATAAAAGCCTTGTGACTGTATTTAAAAAGGGTGTTATTATTGATAAGGATATAAAATGTCAAAGGGCTTTGTTAGAGATTATAGATGATCATCATTGTTATGTAACTCTTCATGAAGGGAAATATCATCAAGTTAAAAAGATGTTTCTATCTTGTTGTAATGAAGTTATTGAATTAAAAAGAACTGAGTTTGCTTCAATAGAATTAGATTCTTCTTTAAAAGAAGGAGAATATAGACAATTGACAGAAACTGAACTTAATATATTATATAAAAAGAAAAGAGGATAATTATGAGTGTACTAGATACAAAAAAACCTGTGTTTTATTATTTTGAAAAAATATCTGAAATTCCTCATGGTTCATACCACGAAGAAGCTTTATCTCAATATGTAGAACAACTTGCTATCGAAAATAAGTTAAGATATGTAAAAGATGAAATGCATAATATTATTGTTTATAAAGATGCAACAAAAGGGTATGAAACACACGAACCTGTAATGTTACAAGCTCATCTTGATATGGTTAATGAGAAGAATAACGATAGTCAACATGATTTTGATAATGATGGTTTGAGTTTAGATATTCGTGAAGGTTTTGTTTTTGCGCATGGGACAACTTTAGGAGCTGATGATGCTTATGGTGTAAGTTATATGCTTGCTATATTAACAGATAATTCACTTTCACATCCACCTCTTGAATGTGTTTTTACAGTTCAAGAAGAAGTTGGTTTATGTGGTGCTATGGCATTAGATGTGAGTGGTATTAAATCAAAACGTATGATAGGTCTTGATTCTGATACAGAGGGGATTACATGTACATCTTCATCTGGAGGTAGGGATGTTAAAATTGTTAAACCTGTTATGGGCGAAGATAATAATTCACCTATCTATGTTATTGAAATCAAAGGTTTAAAAGGTGGACATTCTGGTGAATGTATTGACAAAGGAAGATCTAATGCTAATAAACTTATGGCAAGAGTGCTTTATCAACTTTTAGTAAATGGAATTGATGTAAGATTGGTAGATATAGATGGTGGTTTAAAGAATAATGCAATTCCTAGAGAATGTGTAGCTGCTTTTGCTAGTTCATCAGACCAAGATGATATTTATTCAATTATTGATAGAGTTTATAATGAAATTAAGACAGAAATATATATAAATGAAGATTCTTTTGAAATGTCTTACCGTATTGATGAGTGTGATATATGTATATGTTCAAAGGATTCTGAAGCTATCATTACAATTATGTTTTTAGCTATTAATGGTGTTATGGATAAATCACAAGTGATTGAAAATCTGACAACTGCTTCACTGAATATGGGAGTTGTGAAAACTCATGATGATTGTATAATAATTGATTATTCATTACGTTCTCCATTAGAAAGTGTAAGAAATCATTTATCGTTACAATTAAAAACAGTTGTTCAATTATTTAATGGATATGTTGAAGAATCTAGTGATTATCCTGGTTGGGATTATAACCCAGATTCATTATTCAGAAAACAATTAAGAGAGTTTTATAAACAACAGACTAATCAAGACATTAAAGAAGTAGCAACTCATGCTGGGTTAGAAACAGGAGTGTTTAAAGGGAAGATATCTGATATGGATATTATAACTTTAGGGCCAAATATTAAAGACCTTCATACTCCTCAAGAAAGAATGGATATTGATTCGTTTGAAAATGTATATAACTTCTTAGTAGAATTTTTAAAAGTATTATAATTTTATGTAAAAAAATTATAATATTATATACACAAGTCATAAAAATAATGTTATAATTATTACGATATGTAAATAGCAAAACTATTGAAAGATAGTGGCGCAAAGCTCAAGGGTCTAACCTCACAATAGTGAGTATGATTGCCAGTTGCCGAACATCGCCATATTCGACAACGAGCATATTCTTAATATGCTTTTTTGTTTACATATTACTTTCATACTCAGATCTAAAGATTATATCTTTATTTCAACTCATCCCTTTCCTCGAGTATTGTATGGAAGTGAAGTAAAAGTAGAAATACTTTTACTTTTTTTATTAAATATGTAAAAATGTATACGAGGTGAGATTATGAAGTGTCAAATAAGTAAAACATGTGGAAGTTGTCAATATATTGAAGATGACTATCAACATCAATTAATAAATAAACAAGAATATTGTCAGAAGTTATTTAAGAATTTTCAGCTTAATGTTCATCCGGTTATAGGTATGGATGATCCTTATGGATATAGAAATAAAGTTATTGTGGCATTCAATTCTCAATATGAATATGGTTTATATGAAGAATCATCACATAGAATTGTTCCTATGAAAGAATGTTTACTACATGATGAGAAGACTAATTCTATACTAAAATGTATTCAAATCTTATTTAAGAAATATAGAGTTTCTATATATGATGAAAAAAGAAATAAAGGTTTAGTTAAATATATATTGGTGAGAAGAGCTATTCAAACAGATCAAAGTCTTGTGACTTTGGTTGTTAATGATAATATGTTTGCTGGATCTAAAAACTTTTGTAATGAATTAATTAAGAAGTGTCCTGATGTAAAGACAGTTGTTTTAAATATTAATAAAAGACAAACAAGTGTTGTTTTATCTAAAGAAGAGAAGATTCTATATGGTAAGGGATTTATTGTTGATGAATTATGTGGAATGACATTTAAAATATCATCACAATCTTTTTATCAGATTAATCATCAACAATGTACAAAGCTATACCAAAAGGTTTTAGATCTTTTGAGTTTGAATAAGGATTCGATTGTCCTTGATACTTATTGTGGAATTGGAACAATTGGAATGGTTGTTGCACCACACGTTAAAAAGGTGATAGGAGTTGAACTTAATACGCAAGCTTACAAAGATGCAATAAATAATGCAAAGATGAATCATCTTGATAACATTCAGTTTGTGAATGAAGACGCTACTGTGTTTATGAAAAATTTAGCATCTCATAATGAAAAGGTTAACTGTGTTATTATGGATCCTCCTAGAGCAGGGAGTACGAAAGAATTTGTACAATCAATTCAAGTATTAAAACCTGATATGGTTGTTTATGTATCATGTGATCCAACAACGCAAGTCAGGGATCTAGAATATTTCAAAGATATTGGTTATGTATGTCAGGATGTGCATTTATATGATATGTTTCCACATACTGCGCATGTGGAAACAATAGTGTTGCTACAACGACGCTAAGGCTAGAAATCCTTAATTTTAAGCAGTTTTACAAGTATATCGTCTTTACTGCAGTTTTACAAGCATATCGTCTTTACTGGTGAGGGGGATAAAATACAAAATAAGGAGATTCGAGACTACATCAATGTGTCGGTAGTCATAGACCCAGTAAGTGGGAACACAACAAATGAAAACTAAATATTGGAGTAAATAACATCTATTTACTTGCCAGAATAAGGCATTTCTGTAAAAGAAGCGTCTTTTTTTGTACCCAAAATCACAAGAAAGAGAAAGGAATTAAGTATGAACATTAAAACAAAAGTATTGAGTCTTATCGTGGTTGCCATAACTTTGTGTGGAGCGTTGCTCTCCAATCCGTTACCTGTTTATGCCATCTCTAACACCTAAGACACCAGTACAAAAACTGGCTACACCAATACCAGCCGTACCAATGTAGACTATGCCATAACCCAGATTATGATTTAGGAAAACTTGGGCGATAGAGACTTTTCTTTATCTGCACCAAATTATCATAGGCGTAAAACCGACATTATGGTAAAGGTGAATAAACACGATACTCTACCATCATTCAAAGGTCAGTCGGTATCAGTTACCACTGGTGACAATATCACATTCCGCAAAGTACCTCAAAATGAGGTTGGTACTTCCGTTGTTTATAAGAATTCCAACTCCCAATTCTGGGCTAAGTTCTATTTAGCTGATGGCAACAAAGTCAAGAATCAATTGATAAGCGAAATGAACGCTTAAAGCATTACTTGAACGAGGATTTACAGCTTTTAAATGCTGATATGGTGATTATGCAAAATCCAATCATGAATATCAAACCAGAAAAATCCGACTTCAAGCCACAGCAGGTAGAAAGTGACGGCACAGTAGTCGCGATGATGGGTGAAGAAATCAACATCTTTTTGGAAACGTTCTTCAAGCTCTATCCAAAAGCAACGGATAAGGAACTGGCTTACTATGTTACTAACAATGACTTACCGATCATTAATAAGGACTATGTATTTGTGGAGTTGCTGAATCCTGTCTACACTATGAAAGATAACAAAGTAAAGGCGACTGTGACTGTGAAATGCTTAGACCAAGAAACTAAAGTGATACAGTTCTCACAGTATGAGTTAGTGCTAGAGAAAGTGGAGAATTGGAAGATTATAAAATAATATAAGGCGTACAAATATCAAAATTGTATGCCTTATTTTTATAGAGTTTCATAATACTGGTATAGTTCTTTTCCCCGTTTTAATACAAGGGTTTTCAACTGCTCTGGGTAGATAGAAGTAATTAATTTTCCATATGAAAGAAAATAATCAGCAATAAATCTTTCTTCTCCCACGTTGTAGAATCCTTTTATTTTGTTTTGTCCATCACATTTAACTAATTCCATGGAGGGGTAATTTTCTTTGTAAAACAAATCTGCTCCTTTATCTGATATTTGTACTTCAAAATCCGTAGCATTTTCAGACTTAAATATGTTTGTTGAGTAATTTAGAAGCTCTTGTCTTGGCTTCGATATATAGCACTCGCTTTCTGAAATATCAATAATTCTATCACAACGGAAAACTTGAACTCTTTGGCTGTCATGATTAAAGCCTGTAGCATACCATTGTCCAAAAGATGAAGATACATCAAAAAACTGAACTTGAACTTCTGATACAGATTCGCCTTTTATATAAGAGATACAGCAAACGATATCTTTCACTGCCATTTCCAAAATATCTTTTAGCAATGGACTACTGTTATAATGCTTAGTTCCTTCAAGACTTAATGTGCCTTCCATCTTATAAATATTACTAATTAATTCATCAGACAAGCAGGTTTCAAATTTTTTCTTTAGCTTGTCAATACTTAAATGAAAGGGGGTTGATTCATAAGCGTTCAAAGTAAGCATAGCAAAATACAGAGCATACATTTCATCAACAGTAAAAATAATTGGTGAAAGAAGTCTGTTTTTCAAAATTCCATATCTTCCGTTTCTACCTGCTTCTGAAAATATGGGCATCCCGATTTCTTCTAACGATTGTATGTCCCTAATTGCCGTACTTTTAGATATACCGTACTCTTGCATAATATCTTTCAAGTTAAAAAAACTTTTATCGTTTAAAAAAATCATCATGTCATTTAATCTTGTGGATTTACGCATTCGTTTAAACCTCCTTATTTTGTTTAAACGGTGTCATATTCTGATACCTTTTTATATTATACTATATGTATATCTATAACAAAAGGAGGATTTCTATGAATACACTAAAAGAATTTCAAAAAATGATGGAAGAACAGACCGAGATTGCTTTGGCAACCGTTGGAATAGACGGCATTCCGAATGTTAGAATCGTCAATTATTATTTCAATCCCGAAAATAATATTGTGTACTTTGCCACGTTTAAAAATAACGACAAAGTAAAAGAAATGAAACAAAACCAGAATGTTGCCTTTACAACAATTCCCAAAAAAGAAAATGAACATATAAAAGCAACAGGAACTGCTATCAAGAGCAAACAAACTATTTTTGATTTGGCGGATTGTTTTTGTGAGAAAATACCTGATTATCGGGAAACGATAGAATATAGTGGAAAATCACTGATAGTATATGAAATACACTTTAAAACAGCCACCGTTACTTTAGATTTATCGAATAGTAAAACTCTCAAGTTCTAAATAATCAAAACTAAACTTGTTAGTTATTGGGTGGATTTACAACGGTTTTATAGCGGTAGATCAGTACCTACTTCATTCTGAAATAAAGTAAACAGATAGAGAGAACTAGTGATAGTTCTTTTTTTGATTTATTATATAGAACAATTGTTATTTTGTTACTTTATAAACGTTGTTGCATTTTAATAAAGTTTTAGTAACTTAGAATGATCTAACCATAAATGTGTTTTACATTACATCCTAAATTCGTTATAATAGACTAAGCGTGAAAGAGGTGTGACATGAATAATTTAAAAGAAAATAAAAGTAATGCTGAGAATAACGACATCATATCAAAAGAACAAATATCCTCAAAAAAGATATTTGGAATAGGATTAAGAAATATAAAAACAGCAATATCTGCAACACTATGTGTTGTTATTTATCAATGTATTGATCGTAATCCTACATTTGCTTGTATAGGTGCTGTATTTGGAATGGACAATTCTGTACCTTCTTCTTTAAAAACAGGTGGAAATCGTTTGGTAGGAACTATTATAGGTGGTCTTATTGGTATGTTATTTTATAGTATGAGTTTAAAACTACCTCATAATTTTATTACACAGATATTACTTATTTTTGTAGGGATTAGCTTTTTAATTTATATGAGTCAATTGTTGAAATGTTCTAATGCAATCCAAGCAGGTTCAGTTGTTTTTTTTATTGTTATGCTAAATACTCCAGAAGATCAGTATTTAATATATGCAATTAATCGTATTATTGATACTGCTGTTGGAGTTATAATGTCTATTGTTATTAACTGGATACATATTAAAAAGATATGTGACAAAAAAAATAATCAGTTAGGGTAGTGCTTTAAAATTTGTAAAAGCAACTAAGAATAAACCTCATTATTATATCTAAATAAAGTAAGATTAATCTATTTAAATAATAAGATAAGATATACTTATAAAATAAGAAGATAATATTTTTATATTAAAACTTAAATTGTTTAAGGTATGTGCTGAAAGGAGTAATATAATGAAAACCGACTTATTGGAATTTGCAAGTAAAGAAATAATTATCAATAAGATGTATATTGGTTCGTATTTATCAGAGGGTGATAATATAGGACATGAAATTATTAATCTCTATAAAGCTGATGATGGAAAAAATTATATTTATCTTAATTCTCAGGGTAGTATAGATTTGTGTCACAGAGAAAAGAAATTGACTATTTTACTTGTACGCAAGTTTTCACCAAGAACATATAAGGTATTAGCTAAAGCAGAAGGGATTACTATTCTTCCTTTTGCTGATAGGAATTTAACACGAAATGAAAGATATAAAGGCCAAGTTGAATTAGGCTTATCGTATGGTGGAGTTAGATTGGTTGATTTGTTTAATAAAAATTTATATCATGGGAGTATAAAAGAAGAAAAAAACGTTTTTACTACCTTTGTTGCAAATGCTGTAATTAAACCAAAAAATCAATTGCTTATTACTGATGATGAATCTTGTTTTTCAAAAGATATTCTCTATATTCGTACAAAAAAAGGATTTGGAAAACAAACTCTAAGAGAATTTTTTGATAAAAAGGAAAAACCGCAGTCCTTTGCAGATCTTGAAAGAATTATTAATAACGATAATCTATGGGAAGATGCTAATACAACACAAACCATTTCTGAATTGAGTGATGTAGAAAAAAATCCTTACTATAATTTTTTGAATATCATAAAACAAGAAGACAATGAACTCGTCTTCTCAAATATGTTTTATTATTTTTTTAAAAATAATAAAAGTATGTTTTGTCGATTTGCAAAAACTATATTAGATATTGAAATAGATAATAATTTTATTATTGAAAGAGAAAAAAATAATATAGATTTACTTATATCTGACAAAAATAATGTTGCTATAATTGAGAATAAAATCAAATCAAATATAAACGGCATTGATAATCGCCATAATATTTATAGTGGTTTAGTTCAATCGCAATTGGAGAAATACTATCAATATATAAAAACTGATGATGAATATAAAAATAAGAAATCTTATTTTTATATCTTTTCACCAAACTATAACCATATTGATTTAAGTAAGTTTATGTCTGGTGATAAGTATACTATTATTTATTATAAAGATATATATGAATTCTTTTTAAATGATTATGATTTATTAGATGATAGTAGTTATTATTTAAAGGAATTTATTAATGCGATGTATAAACATTCGAAAGATTATGAGAATGATTTAGAAGAGGAAATGCAAAGAAGATTTCAGAAAGCTATTAAAGGTAAAAAAATTGATAATTTGTTATAGTAAATTGATAATATCTTAAAAGTATGATTTGTAATAGTGCCTTATAGATGTGCCTCTAATTCCAAAAAGTAAAGATGATTTCAAAAAATATTAGTAATATCTAATGGAGGATATAAATATGCTTTATTTGAAAATAAAAAAAGATAATCATCTCACGAAATATATTTCTATATTAAGAAAGTATAATAAAAGTCTATCTTTTTTAGAAATAAAGAAAAGTATAGATAATAATGAGTTTGTAATTGAACATGACTTGAATTCATCCTTTGATATTACTGATGATCTCAACGATATAAATAGAAATATTTTATTTCATGACCTTATTACTAAATTATTGAATGAACAAGCTCAATTAGAGTTATTTCAAGATGGTTATTTAATAAATGTTGAAATATTAGATAATCTTATTGAAAGAACGAAACAAATTGAAGAAGAAACTATTCTTGATATTGATAGAGAACTAGGAGAGTCTTAAATTTAAAATAGTAATTTATAATTTCTGTATATTACTATTTTTTTGTATAATTGTATTATTGAAAAGAGGGGTTGTTATGAATATAAAAGAAAGAGCTAAACAATTAAAGACTGATATACCAGCAATATGTTTATGTTTAAAGAGTCCTAAGACTCCCTTTATAGCAAAAATATTAGCTTTTATAACTATTGTATATGCTTTATCTCCAATTGATCTCATACCTGATTTTATTCCTGTTGTAGGCTATCTTGATGATGTTATTATATTACCATTCCTAATTATGTTAACGATTAAATTTATTCCTAAAGAAGTCTTTCATCAATTTCAAAAAGAATCAGAAAACTTGTGGGAAAATGGTGTTCCTAAAAAGTGGTATTATGCTTTACCAATTGTCATTATTTGGTTAATTGTTATTTATTATATTCTAAAATTTATAAACTTAATTTAGATTAATTTCATGTAAATTTATCATTTGTAATAGCACACACATAAATTATATGATAAAATTAATAGGTCAATTATCAGATTTCTTTCATAAAAACTAATAAAGGAGGTTCCTAATGAAAAAGAATCTTTTAGATAGAATTGTTATTTTAAATTCAAAACAAAAAGAAGGTTTTTATAATTATATACCTAATAAAGTTTATAAAACAGAAAGAAATATTGCAATTATAGTCGCATTAACACAATTATTTATGATGTCAATTTTCATTATAAATAAACGTGTGTCTTTTGAAATGACAAGGAGTATGCAATATTTCTGTTTATATTTATTTCTCTTTGTTTTTACAATGATAGCTATTATAGCTTATACATATACACATAAACATAAGAATGATACTGTTTTTTTATGGGTTCGTAGAATATATGCAGTTGTTTTATGCTTGTGGGTATTAGGAATTACTTTTTTAGAACAAATGAATGGGAATGGAATATCAGTATATTATTATCTTATTCCAACAATGGCAGCAGTTCTTTTATTAACACCTATAGAAAGCGTAGTCTTTTTTGGCTTAACTTGGGTAGCATTGATTATATTGTTGATGAATAATACAACAACACGTAGTGTTTTTGGAGATATCATTAATGGGACTTTTGTTACAATATTAACTTTATATATTTCATATCGTTATTATCATAGTATGGCTATAGAATTCTGTGACAGAGAAACAATTGCTTCACAATATAAAGAAATAGAAGTATCAAATACTTTACTTAAGAAAATGGTTCATATTGATCAGTTAACAAATTTCTATAATAGACATTATTTGTTTGAAAAGATATATCCTTTGTTTGATGAATGTAAAAAGAAAAAATATGATTGTATGTTTTTAATGATAGATATCGATTATTTTAAACAGTATAATGATTATTATGGTCATATCCAAGGTGATGAATGTTTAAAAAGATTAGCACTTGAAATTAGACATGTATGTCATGAGTTTGATGCTGATCCAATTCGTTATGGTGGAGAAGAATTTTTGGTTGTTAAGATGAGTGATGAAGTTATTGATACACATTATTTTGCTAATAAATTATTAAAGACCATTCAAGATATGGATATTCATAGAGATGATGTTGAGTTCGATAGAGTTACAGTTAGCATTGGAACTTGGAGTGGAAAAATATCTGAGTTGAAAGATATAGATGAAGGTATTAAAGAAGCTGATAATGCATTATATGAAGCTAAAAGTTTAGGACGTAATTGTTTGGTTGAAAAGAATTGTTAAATATTCTATAAGAGAGACATTATCATAATGCTCTCTTATTTTATTTCTGTTATAATGGAAGAAAAGGGGAGTAATATATGGGATTCTTTAATAAATTAAATGAGCCAGTTTTTTTAAAAGAAAATAGTGATTCGCAAGAACAATTGGAAAAGTTAAAGTCGTTAGAAACATTTTTAAATGATGAAGGAAAACGTATTATACAACAAGATATAAAAAATATAGAATATGGAATAGTTGGTGAAAACAATATTGCTTATGAACTAAAAAATTCTCATCTTCCACTTTATGTACTTCATGATATATATTTGGAAATGGATGATTTTTCTGCACAAATAGATTATATGGTATTTACTAGAAAAATATGTTTCATTATTGAGTGTAAAAATCTTTATGGAAATATTGAAATAAATAGTAATGGAGATTTTATTCGAACAAGTGAGTATAACGGAAAAAGAAAAAAAGAAGGTATCTATTCTCCAATAACACAAAATCAAAGACACCTTGAATTAATGAAAAAAATAATAGTTGAATCCAGATCAAATGTTTTTACTAAGTTAATTATAAAGAATGCATTTGATAATCTTTATAAGTCAGTTGTTGTTTTGGCAAACCCTAAAACAGTTGTTAATATGAAATATGCTCAAAAGGATATAAAAAGAAAAGTAATAAGAGCTGATCAATTGATTGGTTATATTAAAGATATTTATAATGAGTCAAAAGAACCAGCAATTAATGATAATGAATTATTAAATTGGGCTCAAAAAATTTTAAATATGCATAACAATATAACTAAAGATTATTTGAAAAAATACGATCAATATAAAATCGATGAAATTCTAGCTGTTGAAAAGGATGTGGAAGTTAATATGTCAAATATTGAGGACACTAACATATATAAAGAATTAAAGGCTTTTAGGTACAACAAAAGCAAAGAGGAAAATATTAAACCATATTTTATTTTTAATAATAAGCAGTTAGAAGATTTGATAGAGAAAATGCCAACTACAAAAGAGGATTTAATGATTGTTTCTGGTTTTGGCGAAGTAAAAGTTTTAAAATATGGAGAAGATATTATTGAGATTATAAAAAAACATATTTAGAGAGACATTATCATAATGCTCTCTTATTTTATTTCTGTTATAATGGAATAAGAAACGGGGGATGATTGAATGGAAAATATATTATTATTTGATGAACAATCTTCTAGCGAACCACTTGCTAATCGTTTACGTCCACTTCATTTGGATGGTTATGTAGGGCAAAAACATTTGTTAGGTAAAGGCAATATTCTTTGGAATTTGATTGAAAAAGATCAGGTTTCTTCGATGATATTTTGGGGTCCTCCTGGTGTAGGGAAGACAACCTTAGCAAGAATCATTGCTGAAAAGACACAAGCTCAGTTTATTAACTTTAGCGCTGTTACAAGTGGTATTAAAGAAATAAAGGAAGTTATGAAAGAAGCTGAAGCTGCTAAGAAATATGGGAGAAAGACAATTGTTTTTGTTGATGAAATACATCGTTTTAATAAAGCACAACAAGATGCTTTTTTACCATATGTAGAAAAGGGTAGTATTATTCTTATTGGTGCAACTACAGAAAATCCTTCTTTTGAAGTAAACTCAGCCTTGTTATCAAGATGTAAAGTCTTTGTATTAAAATCGCTTACCCAACAAGATTTGGTTGAATTGATTCATAATGCTTTAGAAGATGAAAGAGGATTTAAAGAAGATAATATTGTGATTGATGAAGATATGATTTATATGATTGCAGGGTTTTCTAATGGTGATGCAAGAACTGCATTAAATACATTAGAAATGGTTGTTTTAAATAGTGAAGAAAAAGATAATCAAATTATTGTAACTAAGGAAATGATTGAGCAATGTACTTCTAAGAAATCACTATTATATGATAAAAATGGAGAAGAACATTATAATATTATTTCTGCTTTACATAAATCAATGCGTAATAGTGATGTAGATGCAGCAATTTATTGGTTAGCGAGAATGTTAGAAGCAGGTGAAGATCCGTTATATGTGGCTAGAAGACTTATTCGTTTTGCTAGTGAAGATATTGGGATGGCAGATAGTCGTGCTATAGAGATTTGTGTATCTGTTTATCAGAGTTGTCATTTTATAGGAATGCCTGAATGTAGTGTTCATTTAACTCATGCAGTGACTTATCTTTCATTGGCACCTAAATCAAATGCGTTGTATATGGCTTATGAAACAGCAAAAAAGGATGCTCTTAAGATGTTGTCAGAACCAGTTCCTTTACAGATTAGAAACGCTCCTACAAAGCTTATGAAAGACTTAGAATATGGTAAAGGGTATCAATATGCTCATGATTATGAAAGCAAACTCACAACAATGCAATGTTTACCTGATTCATTAAAAGATAAAACTTATTATTATCCTACTTCTCAAGGCACTGAAGCTAAAGTACAAGAAAGATTAAAAATGATTAAAGAATGGAAAAAGAATCATCAGAAATAAAGATTATATAATATTAGTTTAAGGGATTGATCATTTTATATAAAAGGGATAAATATGAAATAATCTTAAAGTTTCATATTTGTAAGACAAAAAAAGAATAGACTTCATTATAAAAATGGTATAAAGTAAATAAGTAAAGTTAAATGGAGGGATATAATGGAATTTATAGAAATCTTAAAAGCAATCCTATTTGGATTTGTTGAAGGAATTACTGAATGGCTACCTATTAGTAGTACTGGCCATATGATTTTATTAGATGAATTTGTGAAGTTAGATGTTTCAACAAGTTTCTATGATGTTTTTCAAGTTGTTATACAATTAGGAGCTATTCTTGCTGTTGTTTTGTTGTTTTGGAATAAGTTTTTTCCTTTTGGAAAGAAACATAATAAACATCCGTTAGCAAGAACTGGAATCTTATCTTATGTTAAAGCAGATAAAATTGAATTATGGTTAAAAATATTAGTGGCTTGTGTACCTGCTGCAGTTATTGGTTTATTGTTTGATGAACAATTAAATGCATGGTTCTATAATTATCAAACAGTTGCTATTGCATTAATCGTATTTGGTATTGCTTTCCTAGTTATTGAAGATTATAACAAAGGAAAAAGACCAAAAATGAATTCACTTGCTGAGATTACATTTCAAGCAGCGTTATTAATTGGAGTCTTCCAACTTATAGCCGCAGTATTCCCAGGAACATCACGTTCAGGAGCAACAATAATAGGGGCTTTGTTATTAGGCGTATCTAGAACTGCAGCTGCAGAATTTACATTTGTCTTGGCAATTCCCGTTATGTTTGGAGCATCACTTTTAAAGATTGTTAAATTTGGTTTTGCTTTTACTGCATCTGAAGTTATGATTTTGGTTATTGGAATGGTTGTTGCATTTATTGTTTCAGCAATTTCAATAAGATTCTTAATGAATTATGTTAAGAAACATGATTTTAAATTCTTTGGATGGTATCGAATAGTATTAGGAGTTTTGGTTTTGGCTTATTTTATATTTTTAGGATAGTACAATATTTATTGTGCTATCTTTTTATCTCATAACAATTATGCTATAATATGCAAACAAGGAGATACGCTATGAACTTTTTAGAAAACGAAAAACAAACACAATTACTTGTTGATAAGATATATAAGAAATCAAATACAATTTCAATTATAAGATTTGTATTAATGATTGGCATTATAACTTTTTTACTTTTGGGTTATTTTCAAAAAAACACATTGTTTTATATAATTTCTTTTGTTTATTTATTCTTTTTTATAGCATTTGTTTTTGTCCATGATAAAGTAAAAAAAGAACTTTCTTATAATCAAGCATTATTAGAAGTTTATCATGAGCATGTTTTAAGAATGAATAATCAATGGGATACATTTGTTGAAGATGGTTCATCATTTGTTGATGAAAAAGATTATACTTCATTAGATTTAGATGTTTTTGCTCATCATTCATTGTTTCAAATGATTAACATTTGTTTTACTTATGGTGGAAAGAAAAAACTTGCTCAATCTCTTTCAAACAAAGATTTTAGCAATGTTAAAAATAGACAACAAGCAACTCTTGAATTATCGCAAGATAGTCAGTTTGTTGTTGAAATGCAAACTTATGGGAAAATGACACACATTAAGAAAGAATCAATGATATATGATTATCTTCAATCAATTAAAGATAATCAGTATAAACCATTCTTTCCATATATTATGATTTTTCCAATTATAGCCATTGTATCAATTGTTTTAGCAAGTTTATCGATTGGATATCCTTATACTTATATTGTTGCTGAAGTTGTTATCGTGTTTCAATTATTTTTATCTTTCTTTTTATCAAAAACTCATGGTGAAATATTTGAGCCTATAAGAGTCTTTGATAAAAGCTTAAGGAGTTATGTTTCTATATTTGAATTGATTCAAAAACAAAATTGGAATAGTAGATATCTTCAAAATATTCATAAACAGTTATTTAAAGATAGTGATGTTTTAAATGGTATTAAGGAATTATCAAAAATAGCTCAAAGAGTTTCATATCGTAATAATTTATTTGCTTTTTTAATTCTTAATGGATTAGGTTTATATGAAATATATATGCGTAATCAATATATAAAGTGGTTAAATCATTATCAAGATGATATTCGTATTTGGTTTGATTGTTTGGCAGAATTAGAGGCATTAATGAGTTTGAGTGTTTTAAAAATCGATGAATTTGATGTCACTCTACCAACAATTGTTGAAAAGCAATCATTACAACTCTCTTTTCAAGATTTAAGACATCCATTAATTGATCAACAAAAAGTTGTTGGGAATAGTTTTAAAATGAATAATTCTGTATGTATTATTACTGGTTCTAATATGTCTGGTAAAACAACTTTTATGAGAACTGTTGGTTTGAACTTGATTTTAGCTTATGCTGGTGGTTTTGTGTTTGGTGAAAGTATGGAATGTTCTTGTATGAATATTTTAACTTCAATGAGGGTTAAGGATAATGTAGAAGAAGGCGTATCTACTTTTTATGGAGAATTATTAAGAATTAAAACAATGATTGATTTCTCGAATCAACAAGTCCCACTTATCTGTTTAATTGATGAAATATTTAAAGGAACAAATTCTTTAGATAGAATAGCAGGGGCTAAAGCTACAATTGAGAAGTTAAGTCAACCTCATATCTTTACTTTCTTAACAACACATGATGTTGAACTTTGTCAAAGTCAAGTTATTGAAGTTCAAAATCATCATTTTGAAGAATATTATGATAATCAAAAAATATACTTTGATTACTTAATTAAAGATGGTAAATCACAAACAACGAATGGTCAATTCTTACTTAGACAATTAGGAATTATGAAATAAAAGGAGGTATAACAATGCAAGAAAAAACAATGCGAGATATGTTTAAATTAACTTTTGGAGAAGAAGTCGGGAATGCTGTCAGTCATGGTGTAATGGCAATACTATGTTTATTCTTTTTACCGTTTGCAGCAGTATACTCTTATTATATAGATGGAATAACGAGAAGTGTCGGTGTTTCAATCTTTATTATATGTTTATTTATGATGTTTTTAGTTTCAACTATATATCATAGTATGGCTTATGATTCAGAACAAAAATATGTATTTAGAAAGTTAGATCATATTTGTATTTACTTAGCAATTGCAGGAAGCTATACACCGATTGCATTATGTGTTGTAGATGGTTGGGTAACGGTTTTAATCTTAACGTTAGAATGGGGTGCAGTGCTTGCAGGAGTACTGTTAAAATCCATTTCTAAGAATAGTTATCCAAAACTATCTGTAACTATTTATTTGGTAATGGGATGGACAGCAATCTTCTTTATTCCTACTCTATTACAACAAGCTTCTTTGCTTTTCCTTAGTTTTATTGTCGGCGGGGGTATCATGTATTCTCTAGGGGTTATATTTTATTCAAAACAAAAGAAGTATTTCCATTTTATTTGGCATTTATTTATTAATGCAGCTAGTGTTTTGCATATTATTGCAATTGTATTCTTTATGTAAAAAAATGAAGGGTTTTCCTTCATTTTTATTTATCATCTTCAATATAATATGTATCAAGCATTTTCTCAGCTATATTCTTAAGTTGAGTACTGAGTTCACATATAAGTAATAATGTTTGTGTACGTTTATCAAAATCATTTAGATCATAGTGGTTATCTTCAATAAATTGATGAAGTTCTTTTGTTAATTGAGAAGATAATTCTTTTTTTGTTTCTAAGAATTGATTATAGATGGGTTCGATTTTTTCTGTTTCTTCATGATAGGGTTGTAAGACTTTCTTTATTTCTTGAATAGAGATAGTGTTTTTCAAAGAATAGATCAATATCATTTGAAGAATATGATCCTTAGAATATTTCTTTCCTTTTATTGGTTTTAATAAACCTTCTTTAGAATAGTTATTTATCATTGTTTTGGTAAGTAATTTATCATCTTGATATCTCTTATTGTCAGCTAAATTAACATCAAAGAGAGTCATGATTTGATCCATATAAAGATCTAATGAAGGAATATCTTCAGCTTTTAAATCACTTTTATTTTCTACTTCTGATAAAATATTATAAAATGTATCATTATTCATAAAATCACCTCAAGATTATCATACTATATTTTTAATAAAATGACAATATCTAGTTGACAGCAATGATAAATGATATATAATAAATACATAATATAGTTTTAATAACTATGTAATGAGGAGATGTTGAAATGACAAAATTATTTAAGAAAGCAATGGATCCAATTAGCAGTGAAACGCATTTCATTGGGGCGTGTTTATCACTTGTAGGTCTGATAGTTTTAATTATTAGTGGTTTATATAAAGATACAGCACCAGTTGTTTTAGGGGCATCTATTGTATTTGGTATATCATTAATTGCTTTATATAGTGCAAGTGCAATATATCACTTTTTTCAAGGTAATGAAAAGATCAAAACAATTCTTAGAAAATTAGATCATTCTATGATATATGTTTTGATTGTTGGCACTTATACACCTGTTGTTGTTTATTGTGTAGATGCACCGCATTCGTATTACTTCTTAGCGATTTTATGGAGCATTGCGATTATTGGTATTATTGTAAAAATCTGTTGGTTAAATGCTCCTAGAGCTTTAACTGTTGGATTGTATTTGATATTGGGATGGGCCATTGTTTTTGATTTTCAAGCATTTTCAGGAATTTCTGCTGGTTGTTTATCGTTGATTGCCGCAGGAGGAATTGCTTATTCAATTGGAGCATTTATCTATGTATTAAAGAAACCTAATTTTTCTAAGATGTTTGGTTTTCATGAATTGTTTCATATTTTTGTTATGTTAGGTTCATTATTACATTATCTTGCAATATTTCTGTTTATTCTTTAAAAAGCACATTGTGCTTTTTTTCTTTGCTTTTGGAGGGAAATTTGATTATAATGATTTATGGTGATGAAAATGAAAAAATTAAATTTAACGTATAAAAGTATTTTGCTTTATATAATAACATTAATTGTTATTATAGGAGGAGATCAATTAACAAAAGTTATTGTTGATCAAACATTAGAATTAGGTGGTAGTTATTCAATTATTGAGAATTTCTTTTATTTTACATATTATCATAATGCTGGTGCTGCTTGGGGGATTTTTCAAGGACATATGAATTTGTTCTTTATTATTTCTTTAATCGCAAGTATTGGAATTGTTTACTATTTTTTACAAACAAAGCCTTATCATAAGTTAACACGTTTTGGTTTGGTTGTATTGTTTAGTGGAATGGTTGGTAATTTAATTGACCGTGTTGTTTTTGGTTATGTAAGAGATTTTATTGATTTTATTATTTTTGGATATAATTTTCCTATATTCAACATTGCTGATATGGCGATTACATTTGGAGTTGGTTTGATCTTATTGGAAATTGGAATAGAGGAGTATAAAACATGGAAGATATCAAAGTCAGAGTT